>RGCW01000028.1 GCA_009919005.1 Candidatus Aquidulcis sp.
GGTCCGATGCTGGTCTCGCGAGCCCTGGATGGGAACGGTTGACTGATCTCGGTCGCGTGCGTGCGTGCTTATGTCCTCCGAAGCCCGGGGGACCTCCGTAGCATACGGCATCACGCTCAACTCTCATAGGGGCTGCCGTACAATCAGCCGCAACGGGGTGCCGCTGGTCCCCCGAAGACTCGTGGAGGTCCTGTCTCATGCCCAGTCGAACCCTTGTCGCCGCCCTTGCCGCCGAGACCATCGGCACCTTCCTCTTCTTCGTGCTTGGCGCAGGCGCAGTGATCATGAATGCCCAGACTGGCGGAGAGGTGGGCCTGCTCGGCATCGCCCTGGCCCACGGCCTTGCCCTCGCCGCCCTCGGCACGGCGTTCGCCGCGATCAGCGGCGGCCAGTTCAACCCCGTGGTCACCATCGCGCTCTGGCTGGTCGGAAAGGTGCGAACGATCGAGGGGATCCGCTACATCGTGGCTCAACTCGTCGGCGCCACCGCTGCCGGGTTCGCCTTGAAGTACGCCTTTGGTGGCTTTGACGCAGGTGATACCGCCTGGTCCATCGCCATGGGTGGCGCACCCGCCGTTGCCGCCGGGCTGACCGAGATCACCGCGATTGCGATCGAGGCAGTCTTGACCGCACTCCTGGTCTACGCCGTGCTCCTCACCGCCGCCGATGCGCGCGCACCGCGGATGGGCGCCCTCTTTATTGGTGGCGTGATCATCGCCGACATCATGGTTGGTGGGCCATTGACCGGCGCGGCCATGAACCCGGCGCGCTGGTTCGGTCCAGCAGCTGCGTTGGGTGATCTCTCTGGCGCCGTCATCTACATCACTGGGCCACTCATTGGCGCGGCCGTCGCCGCCCTCTCGGTTCGGTATCTCTTCGCAGAGCGCTAAATGCCAGGCGACGATTGGGCGGCGAAGCGCCCTTCGTGGCTGAAGTCGGCGCAACGCTGGTTTGGTCAGCTGATTGGACTCATCGCCCCTTTGCACGCGCGGCTTGCACTCGCAACAAACGGGTGGATCTCGCCAAACCTCGGTGGGCGGCCGGGCATCATCATGGAGACAACTGGGCGGCGCAGTGGAACACCGCGCAGAGTCGTTCTTACCTACCTTCCTGATGGTGAGCGCAAGGTCGTCATTGCCAGCAACTATGGGCGCGCCGGTCACCCAGCCTGGTATCGCAATATCGAAGCGCAGCCAAACGTCGTCGTGATCTATAAGCGCTTCCGTCGCCCATATAGAGCGCGCATCACATCGGGCGATGAGCGCCTCGCACTCCTTCGTGCCACGGATGATGCGACCTACGGCGTCTACGCGGCCTACGCTCGAAAGACCGATCGCGAGATCCCGGTCGTTGTATTAGAGCCGGTAGCGCAATGAGCGGCGCTGCCGTGACGCTCCAGAGCGCACGCCGGCGCCTCGTCGTTGACTCGGTGGGGATCTGGGTCATTGCCATCATTGTTGGCGGCATCTTCGGATTCACAGCACGACAGGGTGGGCTCTCACTCCTTGAAGCGATCGCCTTCAGTTCCATCCTCTTTGCCGGCGCATCACAATTCGCCGCGCTCGGGCTTCTCGCGGTGAACACTCCGTGGCCCTCAATCGTGCTGCTTGTCTGGTTGCTCAACGCACGGCATCTGCTCTACTCCGCATCTGTCGCCCCCTACACGGCACAGCTCTCACGTCGATTGCGTGCAGGGCTCGCCTACCTGTTGACGGATGAGGCGTTTGCGCTGACCACCGCACACATCGCACGTCTCGGGCGGATTGATATTCCGGCCGCCTGGTATGCGGGCCTCACTATCTTCGTCCCGTGGAACGGTGCCACCATCGCGGGCTGGCTCGCCGGCGCGGCACTCCCGAACCCCGCACTCTTCGGCCTCGATGTCGTCTTCGCCGCCGCGATGGCCGGACTCGCCATCGGTCTCGTCAAAGATCGCGCTGCGCTGCTGGCCCTCGTTGTTGGTTGTGTCAGCGCTGTCGCCGCTGCGCTGGTGGTGGATTCAAGTGCAGCGATCTTGCTCGGGGGGCTACTCGGGCCGCTCGCGGGGCTGACCCTCTACCGGCGGCGCTCATGAGCGACATCTTCAGCACCGATCTGATTCCGCTCGCCGCACTCGGCGGTATCGGAACCTATGCGGCACGCGCCATCCCGATGCTGGTACCAGGCATTGATCGGCTACCCCCCGTCGTGCTTGAGTATCTGCGGCTGATTGGACCGGCCGCCCTGGGCGCGATCGCGGCGGCCTCCGTGTTTGTACGCGATGGTGCGTTCACTGTCGGGCCCGAGGCGGCAGCGGTCGCCGCGGGCGCAGCCGTCGGACGGCTCCGAGGCAACCTTTTGATCGGCATGGTGGTCTCCGTGCTGGTGGTCCTCGCGCTGCGCGCTACCCTAGCCGCATGATTGACCTGAACGGCATTCGGCTGCGCAATCGGTTGGTCACGAGCTCCAGTTTGCTTGGCTACGGTGCGCCAAAGGGCCGGATTGCGATCACGGGGCTCTCACCCCTCGCCAACTTTGTAGATCTCCGAAAGTTTGGAGCCGTGACGGTGCGCACCGTCACAGAGCAGCCGCGCGAGGGGCACTTCACACTTCGAGAATCGTGGGGGCTCACCGAGATCCCCGAGTTCATTCGCCTGTACCGCGGAGCACTACAAGAGGCCGATAGCGGCTGGCTCAACGCATTTGGTTGGTCCAACATTGGGATCGATCGCTACTTTGACGAATACTTTCCGCGGACGATCGAGCAGAACCGCATCCTCTCGCTCGGCGGATTTAGTGCCGATGAGTTTGCTTCACTTGTAGAAACGGTCAACCGCCGCGCGAAGCCCGGCGAACTCGCCGCAATCGAGTTAAATGTTTCCTGCCACAACGTAAACGTCGATTTCAGCGCCATCATCGACGATGTGGTGCGCCGCGCGGTGCCCGCCTCTCGCTTCCCGGTGATCCTCAAGATCTCCCCTGACTTTGACTACGTTGAACATGCGCGCCTCGCCGAGTCAGCTGGCGTGGCGGCAATCTCCGCGATCAACACGGTCAAAGGACTGCGGCTGGATCCCGAAACCGGAAAGCCGCTCCTCAAGAATCGCTATGGCGGACTCTCTGGCCGCGCCATCAAGCCGATCGGACTTCGCGTGGTGAGCGAGCTTCGCGAGGCGGGCATCGCCCTGCCGATCATCGCTGGTGGCGGGGTGCGGACCTTTAGCGACGTTCGGGAGTACGGGTGGGCTGGAGCAGACGCCTGCTCGCTCGGCTCTGAGGCGTGGCTGAAGCGCGCCTGGTCACTCCCGTTCGCCCCCCTACATGCGCTGCACATTCGCCGACTGATCGGACAAGTTGAGGGATGGAGCCCACGATGAGAATTACAGAAGCAGATCTGACGCCCATTGAGGCAGCACTCGTCGCTGCAGCACGAGCGATTCGCCCTCGCGCGTATGCCCCGTACTCTGGATACGCGGTTGGCGCCGCAGCGGCAGATGAAGAGGGCGGCATCCATGTTGGAGCGAACATGGAGGGGGTTGACTACACCCTCACCGTGCATGCGGAACAACACACGATGAATGCAATGCGATTAGCGACCGACGCGCGGGCGATCGCACTCGCCTTTGCCGTTCAGTCACCGGCGGAGGCACCCGCCCCATGTGGCATATGTCGACAGCGCATCCGCGAGTTTGCCGCAACCCTCTCCATGCCAATCGTTGCCGTCAATCTTGATGAGCGATTGGAGATCGCGCGAATCAATCGCTACCCATTTGAGTTGCTGCTACCGAATTCGTTCGGTCCTGAGAACATCGGCAAATAAAAACGCCCCGTCGCGACTAGCGTCGCAACGAGGCGCCTTTACACGATCGTCTGCGTTAGCTGCGGAGATCCTTATACGCCGCCCAGAGAACTGGGAGCATGACGAGGACGCCGAGTCCGAAGACGATCGGATCGTTCACTTGCTCTTCTTGGCGAGCAGGTTGCCGAGTCCGAGGATCGCGCCGACCCAGAGGCCGACGTAGATTCCCGCTTCCTTATCGGCCGCAACGCCAAATCCAAAGTACAGGGCGATCGAAATCACCAAGCTTGCCCCAGCGGCAGCGATGTACAGGTTCTTTGAATCCATGCTTCCTCCCTACAGTTCGCGGATTGATTCTCAACCCAAGGAAACCGTACCCGATCCGATCAGAATCCTCAACCTTTTAGGGCCGGGCCAGCGAAGTCGTCGCCCGAGGAGAGTTCCACGCGCTCAATCTTCTCGCCACGATCCAGCACCTTTTTCGACGAGATCTTGATGTTTTCGATGTCTCTCTGGGCCTGCCCAAAGTGCCCTTCGAGGCTCTCGACGCGCTCCCCAAGGCGCCCCACGTCATCAATGATCAGTCGTACCTCTCGCTGGATCAGCGACGCCTGGGCGGCAATCTTCGTGTCGATGTAGACCGACCGCAAATTGGTGAGCCAGCCGTGGATCGTGTTTGGACTGGCGAGATACACCCGGCGCTTGCTGGCGTAGTCGACCAGCTCTGCAAAGTGTTGCAGCAGCTCGCCGTAAATGGATTCGGCCGGAATAAACATCAACGCGAGGTCGCGCGTCTCTCCCTTGATCAAGTATTTCGAAGCGATGTCATCGACATGCTTCTTCACGTCGCTCTTGAACTGCCGCTCGGCCGCGCCGCGCGTGGCATCGTCTCCGGCAGCGATCATGGTTCGATACGACTCAAGTGGAAACTTAGAGTCCACAGCGAGATCGCCGCCTCGCTCACCGAAGCGAATCAGGCAGTCAACGCGGGCACGATTGGAAAGCGTCGCCTGAAATTCATAGAGCTCAGCCGGAAGGACATCCTCCACAATCTGCTCAAGTCGAACCTCACCGAATGCTCCACGCGCCTGGTTGCTGCCGAGGATCCCGACCAGATCAACCACTTGACCTTTGAGCTCTTCAATCTGTTGCTGCGCACGATCAATAATGCTGAGGCGCTCACCGACAAGTTGGAGTTGCTCGGTTGTCCCCTTCGCGCCTGCAGCGAGCGCCTGCTGCACACTCTCGCGGTCTCGATTCGACTGCTCCATGAGGCTCGATACCAGCGTGGTGAGCTGCGCTGTCTGAATCACGGCGGTTTGGTCTGATGGTGCCGAGCGCCCTGCGCGGAGCATGGCGACGACCGAGGCCACGGCGGCCACAGCGGCGAGAAGGAGGGCGAGGACGGTGAGGAGGTCGCTCATGTGGCCATCCTGCCGCATCGCCGTGCCGACTGCTTGGCACGGCGTCGTGTGTTGGGCGGGCGACTAGGCGCCAGGGACGGGCGTGGCTCGCTCAAGGAATTCGGGGATGCGGGAAAGGTCGACGTTGCCACCACTCAAGATCACGACCACGCGATCGCCAGGGATCACGGGGATATGTCCGAAGAGCAACGCGGCAAGGGCGGCGGCGCCCGCCGGCTCAACCACCTGTTTCAGTCGCTCCATCGCAAATCGCAGACCACCGAGGATCTGCTCGTCGGGCAGGGTGACGAGCCCATCAAGTAGCGACGAGGCGAGCGGAAGCGTCCATGAACCCGCATATGGGGCACCAAGCCCATCGGCGACCGTTTGTGGTGTCACGGGTACAACTCCGCCCGAATCAACCGCCTGCTTCACCGCCGACGATCCGTCGGGCTCAACGCCGTACAGCCGAATCGAGGGCTTGAGCGCCCGCAGTGCAACCGAAGCGCCGCAGAGCATTCCGCCGCCGCCGAGTCCGCCGATCACTACTTCAGCTTCGGGGAATTGATCAAGGATCTCCACCCCCATGCTCCCGTGGCCAGCGATGACAAATGGATCATCAAAGGGGTGCGCGTCGATGAGGCCACGCTCTTCTACGAGTCGGTTCTTGAGTTCACCAGCGGTTCCCATGTGCCCCTCAACAAGATGCACGGTGGCGCCATACGACTGACACGCTGCGATCTTGGCGGGGACCGCCTTTGCCGGCATGACCACATCAACCGGAATGCCGTACGAGCGTCCGGCCCAGGCATAGGCCGCCGCGGCGTTCCCTGCGCTGAACGTGATGATGCCTCGTCGCCGCACCTCGTCGACGCCGTAAAACTCCACCAGCCGAGCCACGCGATTCAACATGCCGCGAACCTTGTAGGAGCCACTGCGCTGCAGATGTTCCGACTTAAAGCGCACGCGCCCATCGCCCAGGAGTGGCCCCCCACTGCGCCGGAGCGCGTCGGCGGCGCCGACCGACGAGAGGATCGGGGTCACATGCAGCTTTCCAGCAGTGCGTCGTACCGCATCGTTGACCGCCTTGAGGTCCATGGTGAATGGCTCCCCCGTCAACGGGTCCGCGGTGGGTAGCGGCGGATAGGCGGGACGCTGTTCTCGGGGTGGTAGGTCGGGCATGGAGGGAACGGTAGTGCATGCACGGGGGAAGCAGGTAGCCTGTTGAGGTGCTGACGATCCGCCCCGCAACCTTCGACGAGATCCTCGCCCTTCGCCACGCCGTGCTGCGGGCGGGACGACCCCTAGAGAGCGCCTACTACCCCGGAGATGAGCGTGGAGATGGACGCCACTGGGGGGCATGGATGAGCGAGGAGCTCGTCGCCTGCGTCTCGCTCTACACGGTCGAGGGGCCGAGCACCCAGCTTCGTGGTGCTGCGACGGCACCGGCCTGGCGCAGACAGGGGATCGGCGAGAAGCTGATGCGCACGGCGATCGCAGACTGGTGGGCGGACGGGGCTGCACCTCGTGACCTCTGGTGCAACGCTCGGGTGGCGGCCGTCACCCTCTATGAGCGACTCGGGTTCGTCGCTGAGGGGGAACGCTTCGAGGTTCCGCAGATTGGTCCACATCAACGCATGCGCTGGGTTGCCCCATGATCGGCGCACTCTTCGGGGTCGCCGCCGCATTCTCGTGGGGTGGTGGTGACTTCCTCGGCGGGCTGGCGAGCCGTCGGTTACCAACCTTCCTCGTCGTGGCCTCAAGTCAAGCGGCGGCCCTGGCGCTGCTGATCCCCGTGGCCCTGTTTGTCGGCGACCCATTCCCAACTGGCACTACCCTCCTTACGACGGCAGTTGCGGGAGTGGTCGGCGGTACTGGCGTGCTCTCGCTCTACCACGGATTCGCCCACGGTCGAATCTCCATCGTTGCCAGCATCGCTGGAACGCTCGCCGCCCTGATCCCCGTTGGCGTAAGTATCGCGTTCGGTGACGTGCCAACTCTCTTGCGACTGTTCGGATTCATCGCCGCAATCGTCTCCATCATCATCGTCTCCACCAGCGCTGCAGAACATGCCGTGGCCGGCGAAGCGGGGGCTCACGCCGACGCCTCAAGCGGCTCCGCGTCTCGCGGCGGTGCACTGTATGGAATCACCGCTGGCATCTGCTTTGCGAGCTTTAGTTTGATCTTTGCGGGAATTGAGTCTGATGCCACGGTGTGGCTGCTAACGATCCTGCGAATCGCCAGCGTCTCCGCACTCACGCTCTTCTTCATCTTGGCGAGACTGGTCGGGCGTCGGCCACCAGGTGATGAGCCGATCCGCCCTGGTGCAATTCCCCGAGGGCTCGTGCCGCGACTTCGACTGCTGCTACTCCTGACCGCAGCCGGCACGGGCGACACATTTGGGAACCTCTTCTTCTTCCTCTCATCGGGCGAGAGTGGCGTGGCTGTCGCGGCGGTCTTCACCTCGATTGCACCGATCACAACGGTGATCTTCGCGGCGCTCCTCCTTGGTGAGCGGGTCACTCAGCGGCAAGGGATTGGAATTCTCCTTGCGGGAGTCGCCACGCTTGCCATCGCCCTGGGGGGCGTGGCGTAGACGAACTGTTACAGACCCGCTACTATCGCTCTCCCATGAGTGACGTACAACCCGTAGAGCCGACGCCCATCGCGATTGACCGTGTAAGTGGTGCCCTGCGACTTGCCGATCGCACCATCAGCTTGACCGGGACCGAACTTCGCCTCCTCTCACTCCTCATCGAGCGCCTTGGCGACGCGGTCTCACATCAAGAGATTCGTGATTATGTTTGGGGTGAGAATTGGGCTGGCGGTGACGAGGCCCTACGTGTTGCCGTAAATCGCTTGCGCAAGAAATTTGAAAGCAACCAACGACGCCCGCAGATCCTCGTGAGCGTTCGTGGCATCGGGTATCGATTGATCGGAACGCGCCAGCCCTAGCTATTCGCTAGAGCTGCACGAAGAGCGGCTTTAGCAGTTGGCTCTCGATCACGAGGGCGATGTACGCCACGGGCAGACTGGCAAAGAATCCAAGGAGCGCCGACCATCCTGAGCGCTCGCTCCCGCTCCTACCTGCACGCGGCTGCGGCACGATCACATAGGTCAAAAGGCTTCCGAAGATCACGGTGCCCAGAACGAGCAGTGCGGCAGCCTCCGTGCGCAGGTCGCTGCCACCGATCACGGAACCCAGGTCGGCCCCACTGCGCAGCGCGCGCTCAACCTGAAGGTCGTAGAGCAGATAGGCGCATGTCAGCAGGGTAGCGATCGAGACATTGGCGAAGACCGCCCGAAAGACTGGCTTTGGGGCGTGCATCAATTGATAGAGCCTTCGACCGATGAAGCCGCGCGGGCGCGGCGGGTTAGCCATGGAGGATCTCGATCGTGGGGCGTTTCGGCAGCGTCTCAGGGGTGTGACCGGCGATCAGCGCGATGAGCTCGGCGATACGCGCCACCTCCGCCTCGGTGTTCCAGAAGCCCCACGAGGTGCGGAGCGCGGCAGCACCCCCTGGACGCCCCTCGATAGCTGGGAGGCTCGGCACCCGTCGCGTAATGGCAAAGGCGCGCCGCGAGAGCTCCTCAACGAGCTGCTCAGGCCGCCAGCCCGCGACGCGCAGGGAGACGATCGTGGCGTGCCCGCCAGCGGGTGCCAGCATCTGGACCCCAGGCACCTCCCGGACCGCGGCATGGAAGTCGCTCGCCAGGCGTTGGGCTCGATCGGTTGCCCATGGGAGTCCTACCTGCATCGAGAGCCAGCCTGCGGCACGCGCCGCCCCCGCCAGCGACGGTCGGCTGAAGCCCGACATCTGAAAGCGGCGTGCATCGGCGCGGAAGGTCCCAACACCATTCAGCGGCTGGCCGTCAAAGGCCATGAATCCACCAATGATTGGACGAAAGGTCTCCGCGTCCAACGCTTCACGCGAGATGCGTATGCCCGCGAGCCCCTCGACGCCGAGCAGCCACTTCTGTGATGGAAAGGCGAGCAGATCAGGGTTGAGCGCATCAAGATCATCGCGCAGCGCACCAACCCCTTGCGCACCATCAAGGACCGTCGTCACCCCCGCCGCACGAGCTGACGACAGGATTTTCGCCACCGGAAGCCTGCGACCGCTGATCCATGAGACGCGCGAAAGCAGCAGGAGTTTCGTTGGTGCATCGAGGAGGGGCAGCACGCGGGAAACGATCTCATCATCGTTCAGCGGCTGACCCGCATCGTCACAGAGCGAAAGCGTATGGATGACGACGCCAGTCCGCGCAGCGAGAGCAGCGAGGCTTCCTCGAATCGCTGGGTACTCTTCGTCAAATGTGACGATGCGATCTCCGGCATGCCACGACATGCCGAGAACAGGTCGCAGCACTGACTCTGTCGTGCTATGGCCGATGGCGACCAACTCAAGATCTGTCGCGAGCACGCCGGCGAAGACTCCACGCAGTTCGTTCGCGCGCTCCTCAACATCATCCATGGCGTGCTCAGTGGCACGACCCGTCTGCAGCTCTTGGTCATGAACCGCGCGCACCGCCGCGTCGACCTCGGCAGGCACCGGCCCATTGCTCCCCGCATTGAGATAGATGCTCGCCTCGGTGGAGGGCATCAACCGACGTAGTTCTGCGACTCGCTCCGTATCGTTCACTCCTCGCCCCCAACTGGTCCGTGTGCCGCGCGACAGCGCGCCTCAATTGCCGAGAGTGACGCTACCTGATCGGGCCCAAGATCGGTGCGGAAGCGCACGATTCGAGCCCCCCGAAGCGCGTAGCCTGAACCGCTGCGTTCGCTGCGGCGAAGCTCATCAAACGAAACCTCCACGACGATACGTGGCTCTACGCTGCGATAGTTCTCCAATTGCGCAACGGTATGGTCTTCAAACCATGTGCTCAACTCGGCCATCTCTCGCTCACTGAACTGGGCTGATGCGCGGCCCAACGTGGTGAGTCGACCAGAGAGGTCGTCACGCACCGCAAAGGTTATCTCTGACAGTTGCGTGCGGCGACGCCCAACTCCGTATTCAACACCAACAACGACGCAATCCACACTGTCAATCGGAAACTTCAACTTCAGCCACGACGACCCACGACGACCAGGCGTGTATGGTGCGGTGGTGGATTTCAGCACAATACCCTCAGAGCCACGAGCTCGTGCCGCAATGAACTCAGCCTCAACCTGTTCAATACTCGCTACGACGCGTTGCGCGGCGAGCTGCACCACACCGTCACAACGCTCGGGTAGGTGGAGTGTCGCCAACCGTTCGCGCCGATGTGAGAGCGGCTCGTTGATCAAGAGGCTCCCCTCCGCAGCGATCAGATCAAACACAACGAACTGTATGGTTGTGCGCTCTCGTTCCTGGAGGGTTGTCTCGGCACCGGTGAGGCGCGACTGCAGCGCACTCACTGGAAGTACTTGCCCCTCCTCAAACGCGATGATCTCGCCATCGAGAATCAGTGGCTCTTCCAGGTGACTCGCGACTGCGGCGATCTCGGGGAATGCGACCGTGATCTCATTCGCGTCGCGACCAAAGAGGGCGACCTTGCCATCGGCAACATGAAGTTGGGCCCGCACGCCGTCGTACTTGTCCTCAGCAACGATGGCACCTGCAGCGATCTCGCCCATCCGCCCCATCGCATCTTCGGCGTTGACGGCAGGAGCCGCCAACATGGCTGGAATCGGGTGAAAGTAGCGAAGTTGCGCCTCGTGGAGGGCACCCCGCTGGGCGAGGAGTGCCACCCGGCCGGCATCCCCTTCTAGGAGCATCGCCCAGCGGACCGCACCTAGATCGGCTCCGAACGCGGTTGCAATCGCGCTCTCAAGGAGTCCGTCGCGAAGGCCAATCTGCAGACCCCCAGTGAGCATGCGCACGATGTACTTCGCTGCGATCGGCGAAGTGCCGTAGAAGAGCTGGGCGAGTAGGTCATGGCGACGTTGACCGCTCGCGCCACGAATGGCGCTGAACGCCTCCGGGAGCGAGCGGAGTGCCGGCGCTGAATCTGCCCCCGCAACTGGCATAACACCGGTAACGCCGGCAATGGCATCGCTGCGGAGTTTGGTGTGTCGCTCCTCATCCGCAGCAGCCTCACCAGCGATCGGACGCTCGCTCTCGAGCAGCTCTTCAACCGCAAGGCCGAGGTCCCCGGTCTCATCAAGGATTTTGGCGAGCGAGCCAGACGGGGCACCAGCGACCTCCTCCACCGCCTTCGCCAGAGCTGGCCACGAGATAGCTCCAGCGTGCGTCGGAGCCCGGCTACCGATCATGCGGCAGACGATTTCAAGGTCGATCTCATCGGTGCTCCGCAGCGCCTCGGCCAAGAGGCGTGTCTTCTCAGAGGAGCGCGAGGCGCCCTCTATCTTGCGCGCGAGTTGCGTCCAACTAAGCATCCTGGCGATCGTATACCGTGGGCGCGTGGTTGGAACAACGCCCCACGGAGCCATCGGCGGACACGAGGTGGTCCTCGTGGGCGACGGCGTTGCCCTGCGCCCGCACACTCGCGCAACGCTCCCCGCACTCAAGCGATGGTATGCCGATCCCGATCTCGTTCGTCTGGCCCGTCACCGCAATGTGCCACTGAGCAGCGACGAGGTTGAACGGCTCGTTCGTGAACGCTTCACCACCACCCAGATGCTTGCCTTCGCACTTTATGAACGAACGCGCACAGGCGAACAACTCATCGGCAGCTGCACCTTGGCCAACCTTGATAGCGGTAACCAGACGGCGACCCTCCATCTCATGATCGGTGAGCCATCCGCCCGCGGACGTGGACTTGGCACTGAAGCGACGCGGTTGGTGACAGGCTTTGCCTTTGACACCCTAGGCCTCCATCGCGTCAGCCTCACCCTCTTCTCCTTTAATGTCGCGGCGCTACGGTGTTATGCAAAGGCTGGGTTTCTCGAAGAGGGCCGCATGCGCGACGCGATCCTCCGCGACGGGCAGCGCTGGGATGAGATCCAGATGGGACTTCTCGCGACCGACGCCCGTTGATACGTTCGCTAGGCGCTGAATGCCTTTCGCGCGAGATCAATAAAACGCTGGCGATCTACTCGATACACCACGCGACAGTT
>RGCW01000029.1 GCA_009919005.1 Candidatus Aquidulcis sp.
TAGGTGCCGTTGGGGATCCGGTTGGTGTTGGTATTGCCAAAAAGGCGGGGAAACATCTGGTAGATCCGCAGTTTGCCGGCGCCGCGCGGCACCAGCGTGGAGACGGAGGGATCTTTCGCCCCGACCGCCGGCAGCGGGAAGGAGAGGTAATGGGAGATCAACTTCTGCATCTGGCTGGGAGCGGTAGCGTGAACCGTGCAGAGTTCTGCCGCGCGATCATTGAGGCGGGTGCTCGGGTAGGAGTGATTCCGCATATCGTTTCGGTAATTGAGACAACAACAAGTGAGTACGCGGCCGCGGCGCGAAGACCTACGAACTGCGTCCTGGACTGCTCAAAGGCGCGGGCGCTCGGTATCGAGCTAGCCCCGTGGCACGAGTCGTTAACTCGTGTCGTTCAGGAGATGGTTGTATGAGGGTGCAGCAACTCGCGATACCTGAGGTGCTGCTCATGACGCGTGATCGATTTGCAGATTCACGCGGTTGGTTTACTGAGTTGCACAACGAAGCGGCACTTCGCGAGGCCGGTTTCTCGGCTCGGTTTGTGCAAGATAACTTGTCGTGGTCGCTGCCAGGTGTACTCCGAGGGTTGCATCTGCAGTACGGACCGGCACAGGGGAAATTGGTCACCTGCCTTGCGGGCCGAATTTTTGACGTAGCGGTCGACATTCGCGAGGGGTCACCAACCCACGGTCAACACGTCACTGCAGAGCTCTCGAGCGAGAACGGTGACTCGCTCTGGATCCCACCAGGATTCGCCCATGGCTTCGCCGTGCTCGGGAGTGAGCCCGCCCTGGTGCTCTACAAGGTGGACCAACCCCGATCGGCCGAAGGGGAGTGCGGCGTGATCTGGAACGACACCACCTTGGCGATTCCGTGGCCAATTCAGCACCCGACGCTCTCGGACCGTGACGCGGGGCTCCCCGCCCTCGCCGACCTTAAGCCCGCACGGCTCGGCCCGGGCTGATGCCCCACGGCACCATGGGCTGGCAACCCAAGTCTGTCGGAATTGCGCTGGCGGCGTACCAGCCGAATCCTGCATGGCTCGCTGAGCAGCTCGCATCAATCGCCACTCAAACCCATGCAGAGTGGATCTGCATCATCACACTGGACTCCCCGCTCCAAGAGCTCAGCACGGTGCCTGACCTACGCCCATTTTTGCAAGACGCACGATTTACTTGGGTTGAAAATCCTGAACGTCTCGGCCTGCGATCAAACTTCCAAAAGGCAACGCAACTGCTCCTTGCGCGAGGCGTTGACCTGATTGCCTTCTGTGATCAGGACGACATCTGGCTCCCTGAGAAGCTTGAAGAAAGCGTCGCAGCAATGAGGGCGCACGGGCCGCTCGCTATGGTCTATTGCGATGCATTTCTTCTTGCTGATGGCGTTACGCTCCCGGACCGGTTGCATGCGTACTCAATCGTGACTGATGGCAAGATGAGTATCGCTGAGCGGATTATCCAACCTCAGGTGAGCGGATTCTGTGCAGTGTTTGATGCATCGCTGGTAACTCTCCACCCGACAATCCCGACTGAAGTACCCCATCACGATCATTGGTACTCACTCGTCGCGGAAGCATATGGTGGAGTTCATCGAATCAACAAGCCGCTTGCACTTTACCGGCAACACGCGGGCAATACGATTGGGATCTCTGCTGTACGTGCAGCGCAAGGATGGAATAACACTGAGCAGCTCAAACGTTACTCAACCTTGCGTGAGAATGCGCGGCTTCGGGCAGATGTTGCCCGCTGCGTTGGCAGGGAGCTCCCGATGTCGAAAGGCTCATCGTTTCTCTTCCGGCGGACGGCGGGGTGGCTACTCGTTCTTCTTGGAGTGATTGGACGTCGCCTCTTCACGGATCAGCGCCTTGCGGGGAACGCCTATCGCAAGGCCTGGGGTCTGCTGTTGCTAGAGTCGTCGCGTCGTGAGCTAGTCCAGCAGGTGCGAAAGCTCTTTCCCCAGCAGATCAAGGTTGTTCGCTCAGCGCTGGTGGTGGGGACACTGCTCCTTGCGGCAACTTCCCTAGCGGCAACACAGCTGCAAGAGAATTCTGAGGAAACCGTCGCAACACTCGTGCTCGCGTTCCTGCTCGTCGTGAGCCTGATAACGACAGGGTTGCGTTACTTACAACACCAGATGCCACACACGCCGATGTTGCTCACGGGGATTGGCGCTCTCGGCGCCCTTCTTGGACAACTGTGTGGGTTGGGCCTTTGGCCGACGGTCGCGATTGCTGTGGTCCCGATTGCTGCGAACGGCCTCTATCGATTGCGGTGGGCGAAGCGAACGTAACCTAGCGTGTCAGCCCCCAGCGATCTGCTCGCCGCCGTCGATGGTGATCATGTTGCCTGTGACCCAACTCATGCCTGGAGCTGAAAGCGCAACAATCGCGCGGCCCACATCATCTGGTGTAGTGAGTCGCTTTCCTGGATGCTTCTTCATGACAACGTCAATCCATTCTTGGCTTCCTGGAATCTTGCGAAGCGCTGGGGTGTCGACGACACCGGGCCGCAGCGCGGTTACCGTTGCGCCAGGGACGAGCCGCGCGAGCTCTAGCGCAAGTTGTCGACAGTGCGCCTCGACGGCCGCCTTCGCTGCTGAGACTGCACCGTACATTGGCACCGCCTTTGATGCCCCCTCTGATGAGGTGGCGAAGATGCGGGTGGCGCTGCCAATCAGGCCAGCGGCGTAGAGGTCCTGTGTCCAATAGACGAGTGAGTGCGCCATCACGTCGGAGGTCATCTCCATCTGCTTACGGGTGATCAGTGGCGTATCGCCGTCGGGGAGGAAGGGCTGCAGGCTGCCGAATGCCAACGAGTGCACCACGATTCCGAGCTGGGGGGTGAGTCCGGCGGCACGGGCGGCGGCGAACTTTTCACTAAGCTGGGCAATGACCTCGGCACGCTTCTCGTCATCGGCGGCGTTGCCGCGGATGTAGAGGGCCTCGACGCCGGTCGCCTTGACGGCGGCGATGGCCGCGTCGAGCTTCTCGCCCCGTGAGCGTCCTAGGTAGACGCCGCAGACGTTGTAGCCGTCCTCGGCCGCCAGGCGTGCCGTGGCCTCGCCGATGCCGCTTGAAGCGCCCAAGATGAGCGCCCAGCGCTGGACTGTTGGACCTGTTGCTCCCATAGCGGCACCTCCCACCTGCGGCCCCGTTCGCCGCGTAGGGTCAGGGTAGCCGACCCACTCCGCCCTGTGCGCGTACGATCTGGGCATGGATAGCAGCGGTCGACTGATCCTCATGGCGGTGCACGCCCACCCCGACGACGAGACGATCAGCATGGGCGGAACCCTTGCAACCTACGCCGCCACTCATAGTCAGACTACGGATACCTATGTCGTCACCAGTACCCGTGGCGAACTTGGTGAGATTGTCATTACAGAACGCGACACCCCAGAAGAGCACGAACGTCTCGGTGAGACCCGCATGAGTGAGATCGCGGCGGCCATGGCGGCCCTCGGAGTTACGCACTTTGAGAACCTTGGCTTCCGTGACTCCGGCATGGTTGGAGATGCAGGGAACGAGGATCCACGCTCGTATCACCAACACAGCACCACCGATCTTGATGGAACAACGGAACGTCTGGTTCGCATCATTCGACGAGTGCAACCCGATGTGATCGCAACGTACGACGACTTTGGCGGGTACGGACATCCCGACCACATCGCCGCCGCCCGCGTCGCGCGTCGCGCGTGGGAGGTCGCGGGCGATCCAACGTGGCGCCCAGGGGCTGGCCCCGCCTGGTCACCGAAGAAACTCTACGAAGTGCGCACGCCAGATTCACAACGCGACAAACTGATCACGACACGAATTGACATTACAAAACACCTCGGAGCAAAGCGTCGCGCGATCCAAGCGCATGCTACGCAGATCAAGAGTGATGGGCCACTCCTCCTGCTGTCGGAGCAGGACTATCTAGATCTTGGGCCATACGAGCAGTACCGACTGATTGATCATCGAATCCCAGAGGTACCAAGCATTCCAGAGTCGGATTTGTTTGCAGGACTTCGCTAGCAGGAACAGGCTCTCTTCTACTGACGTGCACCTCGCATAGCGTTGATGCTGTTCTGGAGTGAGGTGTACACCATGGCCGAGAAGCGCTTGACCAGGAGCTGTGCAGTTGCCGCAGGAGTTGTGATCATTGCAACGACGAGCACAATCCCTACCGCTTGTAGGCTCACCACAATGGTGACCGCGATCAGGATGAGGAGAAGGTCATCAAGGCGGCGAACGGGGAGGCCAGCTGCGCCAGAACCGAGCGGATCAAAGGTTGCAAAGAGGAGCTCCTTCCAAAGGAGACGTAAGACCAGGAGAAGTCCAAGTACCAGAATGGTGAGCGCTTGAACGTCACCCAGGCTGATGCCAAGCACGTCGCCAAAGAGGAAGTGGAAGAGATCTCCAACATAGTTGGGGATTGATGAGAAGAGCGCGATGCCGAGCGCAAACATGCCCGCGAATAGGACGCCAATGATCGCGTCGGCACGAAGGCCAGAACGACGGGTGATCACACCGATCCCTAGTGCGGTGCCGATCGCTGCGATCGCACCACCAAGGATGATTGGTGCGCCGATCAGGTAGGCAATGACAATCCCCGGAAATGCCGCGTGACTGACGGCATCTCCTATGAAGCTCATCCCCTTGAGCACAACAAATGAACCGACGATGGCGCAGGCGACACCAACTAGTGCGCTTGCGATCAGTGCGCGCACGAAGAAGTCGTACGCCAGCGGTGCCAGCAGAAGGTCAAACGGATTCATTCATGCCCCTCATGCCTGCCGTGGTCGTGATGTGGGTCGTCAAGTAAGACCACCCCTCCACCCGCGAGTGGCACGAGATGCCCGCCGTACGTCTTCTCAAGCACCGACCGATCGAGCACGAGATGTGCAGGGCCGTGGGCGACGACGTGCTCTGCGAGGGCGACCACATCGTGGAAGCGTTGCGCTGCACAGGCGAGGTCGTGGGTGGTAGCAACGACGGTTCGACCACGCGCCGCTTCGGCGTCCAGGATGTTCATGATCTTCTCTTGCGTGGTGGGGTCAACGCCAGTGACTGGCTCATCAAGCAGGTAGAGATCTGGGTCGGCCGCGATCGCACGTGCGATAAAGACCCGACGTCGCTGACCACCTGAAAGTTCGCCGATCTGCCGCTCGGCTACGCTGGTCAGATCAACCCGCTCAAGTGCATCTGCAACGGCGCGGTGATCGGCTGCCCGGACCCGACCGAGTGGCCCAAGGGTAGGTGTTCGTCCCATCATCACGACTTCAGCAACAGAGATCGGGAAGCTCCAATCAACTTGCTCCGCTTGGGGAACATAAGCAACGCGCTTGGCGTGCACACCCACTGGCGAACCAAGAACCAACAGGTTGCCGCGCCATGGCTCCATGAGTCCAGCGATGCACTTCAAGAGCGTTGATTTTCCGCCGCCGTTAGGCCCAAATATCGCGGTGAGAGATCCGGGTGTGAGGCTCAACGACACGTCACTAATTGCCGCACGGCTTCCATATCCAGCGGTGAGATTGCTGATCTCAATCACAGTGGCAGAAGTATGCATTTCTGGTATGCCTAACGCTGCATCGATGCTGCAATTGACGTGGCGTTGGAGCGCATCGCACCAAGATACGAATCGTTAGGCGCAGCTCCAAGCGCGTCAGAGTACAAATCGGCGAGAACCGTTGCGCCCGTCTCTGCGGCAATGCTCGCCAAGATCTTGGACGGGAACTGGACCTCACTGAACACCGTGGTTACTTTGGCTTCGCGAATTGCGTCAATAAGCGACGCAATCTCTTTCGCGCTTGGGTCTTGTCCAGGCGAAGAAACTGCAACCCCAACGATTGTGATGTCATATGCCCGCGCGTAATAGCCAAAGGCATCATGAAATGTGACGATCTTGCGATCCTCTTTCGGGATTGCCTCATACAGAGCCCGCACTTCAGCATCAAGTTGCTGTAGTGAGGCGAGCCCGGATGCTAATGAGCGCTTAATCTCAAGGGTAAGGTTTGGCCGATCAAGCATTACCCTGTTGGCTATCTTCTGCAGATAGAGTGCCGCGCCGTTGGGGTCAAGCCAAATATGCGGATCAGTGCCATGCTCCGCATCAGGTTCTTCTGACATCAGATAGGTCCACGAATATGAGGTATCCAGGCCTTCACCAAGGTGGATCACGTCGCTCGGGTCTATCTTTGTCGCCTCCACAAGTGAGCCAACCCACTCATCAAGGCCCAACCCATTCATTAGAATGAGATCTGCGTTCGTGATTGTGCTCGCATCCGACGGTGACGGTTCATAGGTATGGACATCAATGCCAGCTGGAACGATTGAATCAATCTCTACAGCGGTACCAAGAGCGAGCCGAGCAAGGTCTGCGAAGAGGCTCGTTGTAGCTACCACGCGATACGTTGATGAACCCTGATCAGGTGATGTGCGCGACTCGCCACATGCGGCAGTGATCAGCAGCGTGACGATCAACGTATAGGTGAGGCGTCGCGTCATTGTGGAGAGGTTCCGCTTTGACATCCAGGGCACCGGCCAAAGAGTTCAAGTCGGTGTGATTGAATCTCGAATCCACTCCGTCGGGCGGCTTCGGCGGCAACGGCGTCAATCCCGCAGTCGTCTACCTCTGAACTGCCCCCGCACGAGATGCAGACCAGGTGGTGATGATGTGACGGCTCGCACGGGACATACGCATGCCGACCGTCAGGAAGATCAACCCGCTCTACGAGGTTTTGTTCGGCGAGGAGTTCCAGTAGGCGAAAGATGGTGGCGCGTCCGATGCCGAGCTGACGACGCTCGGCGTCAGCCAGCAGGTCTGCTGCAGTGAAGTGGCCCGCTCGTTGGGCAATGAGGTGGGCGAGTTCGCGTCGCGGCCCGGTTAGGCGGACCCCCGCCCGGTCGAGCGCCTGGAGCAGTTGCTGTGCCATGGGGGGATCCTACCATAGATGAGACTTAGTCTCATGTAGGTTACATGTCGCTCGTGGCCCCGTGCCGGGCGCGGACTAGGGGTGAGTGAGTCCGCGGGTATGATCCCTCTATGAGCATCATCAAGAACGCACTTCTCACCGGCGCCGTCGTCTTGGGGGTCGGACTCGTGGTGCTCCTCCTCTCTGGTTCCTTTAGCGGGAAGCCGGTGGCCAGCGA
Source organism: Candidatus Aquidulcis sp. (assembly GCA_009919005.1). GTDB lineage: Bacteria > Chloroflexota > Limnocylindria > Limnocylindrales > Limnocylindraceae > Limnocylindrus. The sequence goes on from RGCW01000029.1 coordinate 7,133, forward strand.
CTCCTTCACCCCCGTAGCCCCAGTCTTTACGCCTGCAGATGAATTCATTGTCGGAAGAGGCATTGGCGCCACCGATGCGCCCGTAACCCTCGATGTGTGGACGGACTTCCAGTGCCCGATCTGCGGTATTTGGGCGAATGGCAGCGAGCCATTCCTGTACGAGAAGTACATCAAAGAGGGAACGTTACGAATTGAGCATCACTTCTTTGCCTTCTTAGGCGAAGAGTCGTTTACCGCTGCGGTCGGTGCGGTGTGTGCCGAGAAGCAAGACAAATTCTGGGCTCTTCACTCCTATCTGTTCGCAAATCAGAATGGTGAAAACGAAGGTGGTTTCAGTGCACCCCGGTTGCGAATCTTGGCTGGTGCCGCTGGCCTGGATCTGACGCAGTGGGATACGTGTATTGCTGACCCCGCGATTCGTGCCGAGGTTGAGGCCGAGAGCGCAGCTGCCCGTGCGGCTGGCGTTACTGGCACGCCGACCCTAAAGCTCGGCGACTGGATGCAAGCTGGCATTCCAGCCGAGGCCGATTTGTACAAGCGCATCGACGACGCGCTCAAGCCCTAACCGCATGCGTGCCGCGAAGTTCGGCGCACTGATCTCTGCCATTGGTACGGTGATTGCTACCTACCTTCTTGCGATTCGCTTTGCTGGTATTCCTGCGATTTGTGGCCCAGCTCTCGGCCCATTCGGCGGTTGCGCAAAAGTTGAGGCATCTGTGTACTCAAGTATTGGGCCGATCCCCGTTGCGCTTATCGGAGTAGTTGGCTCCATCGTGCTCTTTGTTGCTTCACTGACGTATGCACGCACCCGATCAGTGGCCGCGTTGAACATTTGGGCGCTTGCTGCCATGGTTGGCGCAGCGGTCGAACTGGTGCTGATTGCGATTCAAGCATTCGCTATTGGCGCATGGTGCGGCTGGTGTCTGCTCTATGGAGCGACCGTGCTTCTCTCCGCGGCCGCGGCGATCATTGCTGCAGCGCGGGCCGAACGTGGGGCGACTGGGAGCTGATTCTCTGCAGCGCTGGATTTGGCGCAATGTCCATCTCTTGTAATGCGGAGATTGCACGTGTAGCAGCCCGGCGCGCGCCAGCAATTGATCCACTCTCCTCAAGCAGCAGAGCGAGGTGCTCCAACATCGCACCATCAGTGGGGTCAATTCTGACTGCGCGTAGAGCGAGATCAATTGCACGATCGATGTCGCCCACGGAATGGGCTGCAGCCATCTCGCGTTCAATGATCGTAAAGATGCCGACATCGAGCGCGCTTCGGTGCGGGTCGGCCCATGGCTCAAATGGAACTTCAACACCGAACTGACCGACGTACGCGTCAAGAAGATCGTCAATCTGATCAACCCGTGCGCGTCGTCGTATTGAATCAAGCGTGGAGCGTAGGCGCGCTGAATCAAAGGTCACGAGTTCAAGATTGACTGACACCATCTCAGACTCGTGGCGAACATATGGGGTCGGAGTGCCGGTCCGCAGCGCCTCATCGTAATCAGGGTCCAAGGCTCGTCGTAGGTGATAGATCGCCTGGTTGAGTGAATTAAGCCCCGCCTGGGCATCTGACTCGGGCCAGAGGGCATCTATTGCCTCATCGCGAGTTGCGGCGTGCCGCGGCCGGGTGGCGAGGTAGTGCAGGAGCGCCACGGAGCGCGGGCGAATCGAGGTGCCCTCAATCGTGCGCCCCGCGACTTCGATACGGAGCGGACCAAGGTCATGCACGACGGCCACGGGGCTTATCGCCCGTGGATTGACGTGGGATACGGTCATGAACTCAGCGTGACTTCCGACTACAGGGATCTCTTGAGGGAGGTGGAGTGATTCGGCGATGAAGCGGGGGATGCTCCAACCAGCGGATCCGAACTCATCCTGTTCAACGGGTGCGATCAGGAGACCCTCCTCCCAGAGAGTTCGGAGAAGTTCAGGGCTGGCCTCTTCGCCAGCCGGGTGAGCGAGCCGGGCAAGAAGGGCCCCACTCCGACCTACGACGTCTCGTCGAATGAACTCATCCAGATCCGATCGATCACTGCCATCGCGCATCTGATCGAGCCATGTGGCCAGGATCCCCCCGTTACCAGCGGCAGCTCGTCGGGCTTCCTCCAGTGCAGTTGCTGCGCCGCTCCAGCCACGGGCTTCGGCAATCTGCCGAGTTTGGCGGGGCGTTACGCGGAGGGCGGTGGCGCCGATATGCATCACCTGCCGTTTTGCCCGAGCCGCTACCAAGCGAAGTTGTGCGACACGTCGACCAATCAACGCAACACGAGATCCGTCTGGGGAACGTTCCGCGATTGATCGAACAAAACTAAGACCGTCGGGAGACTCAACAAGGACGTCAGCGTCATCAACGACAAGGATGAGCTCACTGTGTGGGGCTGCAAGATCGGCGATCAGTGCAGATTCGCAAACAGAGAGTGATTGTCGTTGCCGAACAGCCCGAGCCAGACGTGGCAGTCGAATGCCGTCATCTTCGTCTGCAGCGAGGTTCAACGCATCTTGCAGGTCACGACTTGCCCGAAGCCACCGCATCGGTCGATTAGTGCGAATACCCCACGCCGCAACTGCACTGCTCTTTCCATAACCTGCGCTGCCACAGATGAGGGCGAGCCCACCATCGGTGAGCTGGTCAAGAGCGGATTCAATCCGGGGGCGAGCGGGCTGAACACGAGGGCTCCTCATGAACGTGTCTACCTCCGATCCACACCGCCCTAGGCAGCGCCCGCGGGTCGGCTGGGCGGATACTGAAACGGAATCGCGTACCGCTCGCGTATCAGACGCGCGCCACGCGCCGCACGGCCCCCCCTCTCCCCCTACAATCTCCGTCATGACTGAGAAGCACCGCCTGATCATCGATTGCGACACTGGAACCGATGATGCTGTGGCGATCATGCTTGCAGCCTTGCACCCCGCAATTGACCTCATCGGCGTCACCACCGTCTTCGGCAATGCGCCGCTGACCGCGACGACGATCAATTCTCTCTCCGTCCTTGACCTCATCGGTCGCCCAGAGATTCCAGTGCACGCGGGGATCTCGCGTCCGATCGTGCGCAAGGCGATGCCGTCGGAACGTTTCTTCAAAACCGACACAGTTGCAGATCCGCATGGAACCTATCTTGATATCCCCCGTACGACTCGGCAGCCGGCCTCAACAAAGGCGGTGGATTATCTGATTGAGACATATCGCGCCGCGACCCAGCCGATCACCCTGATGCCGATTGGACCACTCACCAACATTGCTGCGGCTGTGGCGCTGGAGCCTCGGTTCGCGGAGTGGGTGCCAAAGTTGATCATCATGGGCGGTGGCCACGAGGTACCGAACATGACCGCATCAGCTGAATTCAACATCTGGGCTGATCCCGATGGAGCTGCCAGCGTGTTTGAAGCGGGCTTCAACGATGTGCTGATGGTGCCACTCGACGCCACGCACCGAGCGCTGGTCACCGACAAGCAGTGCGCCGCCATCGGAGCGCTCGGCACGCCAGCGGCCAAGGCGACGGAAACCTTCGTCACTCGTCGAATCAACAGCTACGAAGCGATGCAGAAGATGGACATCCCCAACTCCGCGCCCGTCCACGACGCACTCTGTGTGGCGGCCCTCGTCGAGCCCGACATCATCACCACCAAGCGCTGCCACGTCGCGGTTGAAACGTCGGGGACGCTCACGCTTGGACGCACAGTTGTGGATACACACCACCGCAGCCACCAGGAGCCGAATGCGGATGTGGCCTTTGATGCGAATGCGGATCGTTTTGTGGCAATGCTTATGGAGACCTTCGGCTAGCAATGAGCGGCCTCAACGAGGCGGCGCTCCCGGGCGAGGCGGGCCCCAACGATCTCGATGCCGCTGGTGAGGCGGCCCTCGACCAGGCCCTTCGCGCCGCGTGGATGCCCGTTTGCCAGAGCGGAGAGCTGACGGATCGGCCGCTTCCGGTGCGCCTCGCGGGAGAGGCGTTGGTCGTCGTGCGCCTCGGCGACACGGTGGCCGCTTTCCCTGATCTCTGTGTCCACCGCGGCACCGCCCTCTCGCTCGGCTGGGTTGACTCTGGAACGAGCCCCGCACCGGATGGGAGCCCCGCGACGGGTGAGGCCTGCCTCGTTTGCCCGTATCACGGGTGGAGTTACAGCCAGAGCGGCGAGGTGAAGCGGATTCCGGCGGTTCACGGGCGGTCGATCCCGCGCCGAGCCCGCATCGAGCGGTACGCCGCCGTGGAGCACATCGGTCTCGTGTGGGTGCTCCTCGAGCCCGGCCCGGGCGGCTGGCAGAGCCCCTCGCCACTCTTCCCACTCCCTGACGCGCCATGGTGGGGCAACCCTGCGCTTCGCACCATTCCGATCACCACCTACGACTGGCAGTGTTCGCCTGCGCGGCGAATTGAGAACTTCATTGACTTCAGTCACTTCCCGTGGGTGCATGAAGGGATCCTTGGTGATCGCGCGAAACCGCTTAGCCCTGAGCATGTGGTGGAGAGCACCTCAACCACGATCAGCTTTGAGATCGCCTTAGAGGAGCCGCAGACCAGCGTGAAGGGCGACGCGACACCTGGAGTAAAGGTGCAACGCGATCCAACAACCTACACCGTGCACCTTCCGTATTCAGTCACTCTCGATCAGCAGCTGCCCGAGGGGAACCGCTTCATTCTCTTTATTGCAGCGTCGCCACTCTCGGCAAAAGAGACTCGCACCTTCACCTGGAATGCGCGAAGTTATCGGCTGGATCCATCAAGCGATACCGAGCTGGCCGATTTCCAGCGGTTGATCTTGGATCAAGATCGGCCGATCACCGAATCACAGCGACCCGAACAACTCCCAGTTGATCTCTCTGAGGAGCTGCATATCGCCGGACCCGATCAGGCGTCGATTGAGTTTCGTCGTCATCTTGGAAGACTCGCAGCGAACGCTCG
>RGCW01000030.1 GCA_009919005.1 Candidatus Aquidulcis sp.
GTGATCTATGAGTGACGAGCAGCGCCCAGCGAGCTCACTGCCGGTCGATCCGTCGCGCCAGACGGAGATCGACAAGCAGCGCGTGCCCATGGCGGCGCGCCCGTACCGACTCCTTGCGCTCGTCAAGCAAGACGCCGTTGTTCGCGTGCAGAAGGAGCCGGATGACACGGTCATGACTTGGCCGCATCTCCTCACCATCGAATTCCTGGCGGCGGTCGCGATGAGCATTTTCCTGCTGCTGCTCGGCCTCTTCATCAATGCACCGCTTGAGGAGCTCGCGAATCCCAACGTCACACCTGCGGTTGCGAAGGCGCCGTGGTACTTCCTCGGCCTCCAGGAGTTGCTCGCCTACTTCCATCCAACAGTGGCTGGTGCACTCACGCCGGCCGCTGTGCTGGTTGGCTCAGCGCTGATCCCGTACCTTGACCGCCGCAACATCCACAGCACGAAGCCATCAGAGCGCAAGCTTGAGGTGACGCTCTTCTCGGTCCTGTGGGCGCTCGGACTCGCCGTGACCTTCATCGGAATCTTCTTCCGTGGCCCGGGCTACTCGTTCATCCTGCCGTGGTCAACCGGCTTCTTCTTCAGCTTGTGATCGGAGGGGCTTGGTGAGTCATTACAGCGTTGAACCGAGCGACAAGCCGAAGGCTCTCACGGCGCAGACCGTCAAGGCCCTTCGCCATGAAGAGGTGAAGGGGATCTCTCGACGGCGTCTGCTGCGCACCACCATCGGCGCAGGCTTCGCCCTCTGGCTCCTTGAAGTGACCGCTGGCACGCTCGGCTTCCTCTGGCCAAATCTTGAGGGTGGCTTCGGCGGCAAGATTCGCGTCGGCACGCTGAAGTCCCTCATCGACGCCAATGCGGGACTGCCGATCAAAGAGGGGTATCCCGCCTATGTGCAGGATGCACGCGCGTTCATCATGTTGGTCGATCCGAATCGCCAAGAGTTTGTTCCTGGCGAAGATCCAACCGGCGATGGCACCGCCCTCAATGTGCGCGCGCTCTACCAGCGCTGCCCGCATCTTGGCTGCAAGCCCAATCCCTGCATCAAAACCTACTGGCTCGAATGTGCGTGCCATGGCAGTCGTTACGATCGACTGGGGACGAAGGCAGCTGGCCTCGGCCCGGCCCCTCGCGGCATGGACCGGTTTGCAGCCGTCGTTGACAACGATGGCGTGCTCACCCTTGATACTGGAAAGATCAACCTTGGTACGGTGCCGCTGGCGATCGGAACGCCAGGGATCGAGGCGCCTCGCGCCGCAACGGGGTGCATCTAAATGAGTGACGAGAAGCAGCTCCCCGTACCGAGCGAGAAGGTGAGCACGCCCGTGCCGCGCCTCTCAAGCCCGAGCCAGATTCAAACGCACGGTCTCACCGCAGAGCGCGCCGCGAAGATCGTTAACCAGAGCGGGTCGTCGCGTATGGCCGCGCTGCTCGGAATCGCCATCGTGACCCTCTTCGTCATCGTCTACGCCTTCTATGACCAAGGCCTCCCCGGCGTTACCGGCTCCTCGCGACTCGACGCAGCAAAGCGTGAGCAGTATCTGGAGACCGTCAAGCGCGGATATAACCTCTTTGAGGCGAACTGCGCGCGCTGCCATGGTGCCCAAGGCCAGGGCGGCATCGGGCCAATCCTCAACGACCAGGGAAAGCTGCTCTCCCACCTCACGCCGCAATACTTGAAGAACGTCCTCACTGTTGGCGGACGCTATGTGTGCGGCGATGCCAATTCGCTGATGGGTGTTTGGGCCGACACCAATGGCGGCCCGCTCAACTATCGCGAGATCGAAGAGCTGATCGCCTGGATTCGTGCCACGAATACCGACACGATTGAGGTCCGCGATCCGGCCACGGGTGAAATGGTGGAGGTCACCGGCTGGCGCGATCCAGCGTATGCCCCCGCGCCCGACGCGACGCCGGTCCCGGCCTGTTGGCAGGACGCCTTTGCCGTCTCGCCAACGCCGACCGGACCCGCAACGCCAACGCCCTCGATGGCCGCTGGCGACAGCTACACGATCGTCGCAATGGGCGTGAAATTTGATCTCGCCTCCCTCACGGTTGCAGCAGGGAAGGCCTTCAGCATCGTCTTTGATAATCAAGATGCAGGCATCCCGCACAACGTTGCGATTCACAAGGACACCGCCACCGGTCCCGAGATTTATAAGGGTGAAATCTTCCCTGGCGTCGGCACGCGCACCTATGCCGTCCCCGCGCTCACCGCTGGTACGTACGCGTTCGTCTGCACTGTGCACCCCAACATGGTCGGCACGTTGACGGTGAAGTGATGAGCGGTACTAGCGATCCACGCGTGCTTGGTCCAGGCGTCGTTACGCCGAGACGCGTGCTCTTCGGCCTCCTCGACGCTAACGGCTGGGGTTGGGCTGGAGTCCGCTCCGTACTGTGGACGCTCGTGATCATCTTGATGCTCGGCTACATTCCAGATCGCGCCTATTACCTCACCGTTTCGCCAACGGTTGATCTTGGCCTCAACCTTGCATCGCTGGTGAATATCTGCCCAGCCGAGAACGAAGGGCTCCCGTGTCCCGCACCCGCTGGGGCACTCGTCCCATGGAAGAGCGCCGCTGAATCAGATCTACCCGGTGATGGCGTGGATGGATCACTCTTGCAAGCTGGCGCGCATCTGTACTACATCGGCGGCACCACGGGGACGACGTCGCGCGTCGCAACCGCCTCCGTTGCTGTTGCCACCCTGGATGCAGCAGGGCTGAGCGCATGGTCGGCGGGTGCACCGCTCCCCGAGGCGCGCGCGCATGCATCGGCGGCCTTCTTCGCAGGCAAGGCCTATGTGATCGGTGGGGCCTCCGACACGCTGTCAGCAACCACATCGGTCTACGTGGGTACCCCCGATGCGACCACGGGGTTGATCGCGACCTGGGAGCGCAACGATATGCTCGAGCTGCCCGCTGCACGCGCTGGCGCATCGATCGCCGTGGTATCTGACGGGATCGTTCTGGTCGGCGGCGACAGTGATGGCGGCGCGCCAACAACGACCGTCTGGAAGGCAAAACTCGGCACCAACGGTGAACTTGAGTCATGGACGGAGCTCATGGAACTGCCAGCACCACGCAGCCACGCGGCAGCCGCCCTGGTTGGTGATTCGATCTATGTCTGGGGTGGGCACGATGCCAGCGGTCCCGCCGCAGCGGCGCTTCGCGGCGACATTGCCGTCGCGCCACCAGCGGCAACGGGGCATAGCGCGCCAGTGGTAAATCCAGATGCAGAGGCTCAAGGAGATGCTGAAATCGGCACGATCTTCCGCTGGCGCGCGACAGAGGGCGACGGCAATCTGCCAACACCTCGAGATGGTGCGGCGATGTGGAGTGCCAACGGCACCCTCTACATCGCGGGTGGGATCGCGGACGGCGTCCCCACCCCAAGCGTCATGTGGACTGTGCCGGTCGCGTCGACAGGGATCACCTCGTGGACGTCACTAGAGTTGAGCAATCTGCCCGCAGATGCGCCGCGCGTTGGCGCAAGCGCCGTGGTGATCGGTGCGCACGCGATGCTGCTCGGCGGTGCTGATGGTGCGGGTAGCTACAGTGCTGGAGCCCTCTCGGCGGGAACCTCGCCGAAAGCCCCTGTCTTCCGAGCTGGCCTATTCGGCCTGACCGTGCCGGGCCTGGCACTGCAAGGCGAGGTCGGTCAGCAGATCGGCTTCCTTTCGGCTGCGGGCGCATGGGCGCTGAACTTTGTCCTCCTGCTCGCAGCGGCGGTGGCATACAGCCAGCGCGAGCGATTCCGTGCATGGGTCGCCGCCAAGCTCGGTCGTAGGGGCGCGACGGCTCGTTAATCCACCCCTCGACAGCCGTATACTTCCGCGAAACACCTGCCCAGGTGTGAAGTGGGAGGAGCGATGAACACAGAGACCGCACGGCGTCTATTTGGCATCAATGCGCTTGCAGCATGGTTTGGCTATGGGGTTGCACAGATTGCGACCATCTTCCAACTCGTGCCGCCGGACCCGACCGATGAGGTGGTGCCCCATATGTTTGGCGGCAGTGCCGATGGACTTGCGGGAGCAATCGGGCGCGTCTTCGACTCACATGGCTACTTCACCACGTGGTCAAACATTGTGGTCGCGGTAACGCTAACGATGCTCTACCGTGATCCGAAGCGCGTCGGTCGCCTCTTTGACTGGTTGCGCAACACTGGCCTATTGATGATCACCATGACGATGGTGCTGTATCACCTGCTGCTATCAGGATCGGCGCATCCAACCAGCTGGTACGCGCTTTCAAATCTCTTTGAGCACTACCTCACCCCGATCATCACGATCGCTGTGTGGGTCATTGCCGGGCCACGTGGTCGCTTCCCGTTTGGCGACACGTTCCGTGTGTTCGTTATCCCCATTCTCTATTTGGTCTACACGCTGGGCCACGGCGCGCTTGCGTCGGTGTATCCGTACCCGTTCTTTGACGTGATCACCTACGGATATCCGTTTGTGTTGACGCTGATGGGTGAAGTGATCCTTGGGGGCTATGTTGTCGCGCTGATCTACTTCGGTTTAGATCGCCTGCGCAGCCGTTAAGGGTTCAGGGGAGTCTGGCGAGCCGGGCGGGGATCGAACCCGCGACCAAGGGTTTAAAAGACCCCTGCTCTACCGCTGAGCTACCGGCCCGCGCAGATTCTCCCACGACAGGGCGCGCCGCGAGCCGCAAGCGTGGGAGAATGAACCGATGAGGGGTTTGTGGACGGTTGATGCGGCGACGAGGGAGTTAGCCCGGCTGCGCCCACTCATCGCCCTCATGCGTGGACAGCGAATTGAGCTCGAGCGCATGAAAGACGACCTGCTCCGCCTTCGGCGCCTCGAGCGGATGGGCGCCTTACCAGGCGGCGCCGACCAGAACCAGCTCCAGCCGGCCGATCTTGACCCCACCCTGCGGGAAGCGCTGGCGAGCAGTTCGGTGCTGGAGTTGCGTATCCGAGCCGCTGTCGATCAGATGCAGGCGAGCGTGGATCGCTTTACTAGCCGCGGGGTCGAGCTCCGTGACATTGATCGTGGCCTTGTGGATTTTCCAGCGTCGGCTTTCGGCATCGCCTTCCTTCTCTGTTGGGAGGAGAGTGACGGAGACGAGGTGGGCTTCGCTCACCAGATGGGTGATGGGTACAGCGCGCGATTACCGATCGCGGAATTTCTACGACGACTTGCCGCGCATGCTGAGGGGGAACACCCCTGAGCGACCTTCCGCTCTCCCTGACACCACGCGAGGCGGCAGACCTTCTCGCTGGCCCGAATGCACCACTCCTGATCGATGTACGCGAGGAGTCGGAGTGGAACGAGGTGCACATCCCCGGGGCGATGCTGATCCCACTCTCACCCGCGCTGCCGATACTTCGCGGGCGGGGTGGAGCAGTGGCAGCTCGTCGGGCTCATAACCCGAAGGTCGGTGGTTCGAATCCATCCCCCGCAACCAACACCCTCCGCACCCTGCATTGGGGCACGCGCGTTAGGGGCCGTCAGCGAATTCGGCGATCTCCGCAACGCTCGTGAATGGTCCAACTCGGTAGTCCAGCACCACACCGTTCGTGTCCAGGAGCAGTGTTAGTGGTGCCGCATTGACCGGCACTTGTGCTGCGATAGCCCCATTGGCATCAATGATTGAGGTCCAGGTTGCTCCAAGTTCGGTGGCGGCAGTGGACGCCGGGCCAACCGAATCCTTGTAGAGCACTCCCACCACCGTCGCGCCCGGGGCGAAGCTGGAGGTGTAATCAAAGAGGAGTGGGATCTCATCTCGGCAGGGGATGCACCAGCTCGCCCAAAAGTTCAGCAGGATTCGAGTGTTCCCCCCAGCCATCGTGGTCCAAGAGGTGATGCTGGCAGTCGGGTTACTCATCGGGTGGGCCTCACCGAGTTGTATGGTGCGGCCGACCAGCTGGTCGGTGGTGCCACCGGTGGAGCACCCCGCCGTCGTGGCGATCACGATCAATAGGGTGGTTGCGGCGCGGCGGAGGCGCGCCAGACTGGTCACTGCAGGACGATCGTTCCGACCATGTTGGGGTGCACCGTGCAGACGTAGACATAGGTTGTACCTGCAGTCAGTGCGGGGACGCCATAGGTGCGCTCGTCAACGCCATTGAAGATCTCACCCTGGAACACTTCGGGGCCAGTGCCGCTCTCCTCGTGGATCGCAACGTTGTGTGGGATCCCCGCATCTTTATTGACGAAGTGGATCGTGAATGGGATGCCTGCAGGCACCGTGATGGATTCGGTTTCAAACGCTACGAGCTGCGCGCAGATCGTAACGGTTGCGGTGCCACCCTCGGCACATGCGACGGGTCCATCACTCGGCGATGGGCTCGCGTCACTGCCACCAATGACGCCCGCTTGTGAACCGGCGAAGAAGAGGAAGGCCACGCTGAAGAGCGCAATGGCGATCTTCGGCGTCTTTCGTGGAGCCGGGTTGACGAGGTGACCACTGACGTCGGCGTCGGCAGTTGCGCGGTATTCGCGTCCAGCGTCCACGAGCCAGCCAACGAGCGCGAGTGCGGTCATCAGTGTTCCAAGGAGCGCGAACTCGAGGCCGACGGCGACGCCGTAAAGCATCACGGCGGCCCCAGCGCTCACCAGCAGTGGCAAGAGTGATGGCGGTGGCAGGTGAACCCCTTCTGGGGGACCGCTGATCGCGGTCGCGCGTGGGGCATCTTCAGCTCGCAGTTCAAGGGCAGAGCCCGCACCGAGTGCGTCGTACTCGCGAACCGCTTCGCGACCCCAGGCGACCAGCGCAAGGATGAAGAGAAGCGCAGATACGGCCAGCGCGGTTCCGCCAAGTGCAACGGAGAAGAAGAGTGCTGCGGAGGCCGCAGAGATCAAGAAGGGTGCGAGGCTCGGCCCTGGGAGGTGAATGCCGGCCGGAACCTGTGGCGTGCGAATGGGCATGCCAATACGGCGCGGCCCCGCGCGGCGGAAGCGCCAGAAAACCCATCCGTAGAAGCCGACAACGATCAGCAGGACGCCGAGAGGGATCAGCTTGATCAGTGCCCCCCAGTCAGGGGCGACGAAGGGGCTGAGCAGTGCTACCACCCATTCAAGCAGGGAGCGAAGGAACTCCATCGTGACCGAGCTTCCTTATGAGTCGGTGGTCATCGCGTGGATCAGGATCAGGGTCATAGTGGTCATGGCGACCCCAAGGGCAAAGAGCAGGACGGCGCCTTGAAGGTCATTGGAGCCAGCGAGGTAGACGGCGCCGATCACCACGAAGAGGAGGCCGAAGGCGTAGGCGTACTTGTTCACGGTGGCCCCTTTCACCCAACGGGCATGCGTTTGCTGCTGCTGAGATTGTAGCGCTGCCCAAAAAACCACGAACTGGACGAAGATGCGGGTATGAGGGACCTACTGTTCATCCCAGCCCACGGACCGACCCCGCCAGAGCTCTCCGTTGAATCGCTCTGGTACTGGGCTTGGCCCCCCGTCGTGACCATTGCCGTAGGCCTCACGCTCCTGCTTTGGGTGGGCGCGACTCGACGGGTGGCTCAACGACACCCTGGGAACCCGTATCCGCGCCGCCGAACCCTCAGCCTCATTGGCGCCCTCGCCCTCATCCTTGTGGCGCTGCAGTCCGGCATCGAACGCTACGACACCACCCTCTTCTCAATGCACATGATCCAGCACCTCATCCTGCTCTTCCCCGTGCCGATCCTGCTGGTGCAGGCGGGACCCGTGACCCTCTCCCTTCGTGTCGCCTCGCCGCGGTGGCGCGCGCGCATCCTCGCCGTGCTGCAGAGCCGCACTGTTGGGGTCATCAGTCATCCACTCGTCGGCTGGACGCTCTTGGTTGCGGTGATGTGGGGGACCCACCTCTCGATCTTGTTTGACGCGGCGCTTGAAGACCCCTTGATTCACAACCTTGAGCACCTGCTCTATCTCGGGACTGCCATCCTCTTCTGGGCGCCGATCTTCTCCGTTGACCCGATTCGTCACCGGTTGCGGGGAGCGGCAGCACTTGTCTATCTGATCGCGCAGATGCCGCAGAACAGCTTCCTCGGCGTCGCGATCATGTGGTCAACAACGCCGATCTACCCACACTACGCAACACTTCAACGGGCTTGGGGCCCCTCTCCGCTGGAAGACCAGCAGCTCGCCGGTGCGATCATGTGGTTGGTGGGAGATGCCCTCTTCTTGACCGCAATCTTCGTAGTGCTGGCGGCAATGGCGCGAATCGAGGAGCGCCCAGAATCGCGATACGATCAGGCCCAGACGGCTGCGGCAATGGCTGAGATCCGTCGCCGGGAGGTGCTCCTCGCGGAGCGAAAGAGGGGTGAAGAGTGAGCGTTGCGATTGATCCGGTCTGCGGCATGGAGGTGAAGGTTGCGCCAGACGCGCTAACGACAACCGTTGAGGTGGCGGGACTCGCCATTGCAGGTCAAGCGGACCGACATCGCGGCGCCCTCGACGCGAGTGCCCCTGGGCAGGAGCGTTTCTACTTTTGCGGGCGCGGATGCCTCCTTGACTTTCAGGATGACCCCACCCCCTTCCTGGATGCGGGGTACCAGCCCTCAGGGATGTAGGAGAGTGGCGGGAAGTGGTACCTTCTCGCGCACAGGCTCCCGCCCGGGAGCAGAAGAGAGGAGTTCTCGGCAATGGCCTACGTGATTGCAGAACCGTGCGTTGATGTGCTGGACCAGTCGTGTGTGGCCGTCTGCCCCGTGGACTGCATCCACTTTGAGAATGGGACCGACCGTAAGCTCTTTATCGATCCTGATGAATGCATCGATTGTGGTGCCTGCGAGCCAGAGTGCCCGGTGAACTCCATCTTCCCGGCCGAATCGGTACCGGCGCAGTGGTCTGGATACATCCAGATCGATGCCGATTGGTATAAGGACAAGGCCAGCGCACGATCCGCCGTCGACGCCGCTAAGCCGCGCTGAGGCGGGCGCCTTGAGCGCCGTCGCACCCTTCTCTTGTTCGTGGTGTGGACTTCCAGTTTCATCCACCACGCTCGACGACCTATCGGCATGGACGCTTCTCTGCGCCGCGTGTCTAGAGCGCGCACCGGGTCAGCCGTATCTACGTGCGAAGTTGAAAGAGGGACTGCGACGTCGCGCAGAGGGTGCGCAACCGCCCATCGGGATTCCGCTCGCACCGGCTCCGAACAGATCTGTGTCGGTTGATGCTCCTGAGGTTGGTGAGAGTGGCATTCCAGTTCGACTCGGACTCTTGCCACCGCCGCAGAACCCTGATGAACTTGAGGCGTGGTATCTCAATCGAGCCCCCTACGATCGTGGGCCACTCGGCGGTGCAACGTGGCAGGGTGAACTTGACCGCGCGGTGCTCTGGCTTGATGCACTCCCGTTTACCGGTCGCATCGTGGAGCTCGGCGCGGGAACTGGATTCTGGACAGTGTTGCTCGCGTCGCGCGGTGAGACGAGTGCCTACGACCCACGCGAAGATCGACTTGAACGTGCGCGCCGCCGACTGATCGCACACGGGCTCAGCGCCCACCTGCATCCGCGCGCACTCGATGCCGGTCCTGAAGGTGCGCCCGCGGGACTCGTCGTCGTGCCGTTTGTGTTGAGTCAACTCGCCGCCGATCCACGGGCGCGCATGATCGATGTCGCCCACGCCTGGCTTGCACCAGGGGGTCGCCTGGCCGTGATTGATCTGGCACCTCCACACTTTGATCCGGCGACGCTTGAGCAGGCGGCGGGAGAGATGCTTGGTTCGCGTTTTGCCGAGCGGCACGCCGAGGTGCTCGGACGGCACCTCGTGCTGATTGAGGCGACTGCGCGTTAGTGAACCTTACGGGTGCAGAGTATGTGAGTCGAGGAGTCGATTCAGCAACTCTGGAAGTGAGCCAGCGGTGAGACCGGCGGGCCTCACAGGTGGAGCACTCCCGATGGCAACGCCAACGATCGGATCATCACTATTGGCGCCTGCAGGGATCTCAAGCGCCGCAGCGGCCGCAAGTTCGGCCATTTGATCATCAGGGAGGGTGACACGCTCCGTGTGCTCACCGTGCACCATGATCACCCGTCCATCCGGGTAGATTGTGCCCGTCTCCTCCATGCCGTTCGACCAGCTGCGCGTGATGGTGTACGCGGGCGTACCCGTTGGTTCCGAGGCGCTGCTGCAGGCGGCCAGACTTGCAGCGGTCAGTACGATCAGCAGGAGCACCCGTAAACGCCTCATCGTGCGATTATAGGCGCATTCACCACAGAGAGGAGCGCGGCATGGAGGCACGGCGGCAGGGAGAGGAGGAGTTGCGACTTCTTCACGATCAGCTGCGTCGAATGCGCGGCATGCTCTTTGCCTACTCAAACCTCTTCTTTCGACACATCACAATCTGGGGGATTGTGTGCGTTGCACTGCTCGCGGTCTCGACTCAGCAAGAGTCGGCACCTGTCGCGTCCATCGTGCTCTTTGTCGTGCCGTTCGCATTTTTGGAGGCCGGGTACTACTTCTACTACACCGTGTTCGCGCGGAGACATGCTGAATTCATTGAGCGGACGCTCAATGCGCGCACCAGGCGCGCAACACTGGTTGCCCACAACCTTGAGTCGGCCTACTTCTACCCACCTGAGGCGCCAAAGCTGGCATTGCTGAGTTTCGGTCGCCTGAGCGGCTACACCAGCGCAATGACGATCGGCTATTCGATCGCCGCACTCCTTATCTGGGGGGCAGCGGCGAACCTCACGATGGCCCTTGTCGCGGCGGGTACCCTGCCAGCGATCGTGCCCGCCTTGGCCGTCGCCTGGACCCTGGCAGTGACGCTCTATCTGCTCTGGCACTTCCTCTCCCGCCGTGACGAGGAGCGACTCCTTGCCGCCCTGCGGGTCGCCTACCCAGATGCGGTAGGCTCGCGGGGACGCGCCCGGTCAGGGCGCTAATCGACCCACGAGCAGAGGAGTAGAGGCGACGTGACCACCCCCAACACGGGAGCGCAGCACGGCACGGTTACCGAGCTGGATCGCGTCACGATCCGCTTTGCTGGCGACTCTGGCGATGGGATGCAGCTGACCGGTTCGCAGTTCACCGCGACCACCGCACTCTTTGGCAACGACGTCTCGACGCTGCCCGATTACCCGGCTGAGATCCGCGCGCCAGCCGGCTCACTTCCTGGTGTTTCAGGATTCCAGATCAGCTTCTCGAGCGGTGACATTCATACGCCTGGCGATCGCCCCGACGTGCTCGTTGCCATGATGGCCGGCACCGAGAAGTGGATCGCCGAAAAGTTCGCGGGCAAGGATGCAATCGCCGAGGCGAATCGTCGCGCACTGCACGCCGGTTACGCCTTTGGCGAAACCACCGAAATCTTCCACACGCACTACCGCGTGGCGGCGGCACACCTACCACCTGGTACGTATCGCAACATCACCGGCAACGAGGCGACCGCTCTCGGCTTCGTGATGGCCTCAAAGCTCGCCGAACGTGATCTCTTCCTGGCGAGCTACCCGATCACGCCGGCGTCGGACATCCTGCACCAACTCTCGTCGTACAAGCACCTTGGAATTAAGACGGTGCAGTCCGAAGATGAAATCGCCGCAATCGGAGCGGCGGTTGGCGCTGCCTACGGCGGCGCGATGGGCATGACCACGACCTCGGGCCCAGGGATGGCGCTGAAGGCCGAAATGCTCGGACTCGCCGTAATGGTCGAGCTGCCACTCGTGGTTGTGGATGTGCAGCGCGCCGGCCCGTCGACCGGCATGCCAACCAAGACCGAGCAGGGCGACCTGCTGATGAGCATGTTTGGTCGCAACTCTGATTCGCCGATTCCGGTGATTGCGCCCGCGACGCCGGCGGAGTGCTTCTCCATGGCCATCGAAGCGTGGCGCATCGCCCTGCACCACATGACGCCGGTCGTCTTCTTGAGCGATGCCTTCCTAGCAACTGGCGCCGAGCCGTGGCGCATTCCGAACATTGCCGACCTCCCATCGATCAAGGTCGAGAACGCACCCGCCTCCACAACGCCAGGCTTCCGCCC
>RGCW01000004.1 GCA_009919005.1 Candidatus Aquidulcis sp.
GAGCAGCTCCTGCACATCATCGCGCTCCTCTTTGGTCATCAGTCGCAAGATCTCTTTGCGGCTGAGTGGTGAGAGCTCAGCGACAGCATCTGCCGCCTCGTCCGGACTCATCTCTTCCAACAGATCGGCGGCACGCTCCGGCTCCAGGTCTTCCAACAGATCGGTTCGTGTCTCAGGCTCCAACTCTTCAAGTGCCTCCGCTGCAACCTCTTCGTCGAGCGTGTTGAAGATGTCGGCACGGTCACGTGGAGTGAGCTGGTCAACAATCGTTGCCAAGTCGGCTGGATGTAACTCGGAGAGGCCGGCGTGTGGCACGCGCAGGCGTACACTGGCGATCGTTGAACCGAGTGGGTCAACATCCTCCCAGTCGATGTATGACGCGACGCGAGACTGTTCGCCCGAGAGTCGCTCCACCCAGGAATCGGGTAGGCCGAGTCGGCGCAGCAATCCAGCGGTCCCTACGTCGACGGCGACGAGACGCATCGCCCCCTCAACAAAGTCGAGGATCACATCGTTCGCGCGCACCACTTTGCGACCGTCGATGTCGACGATCTGCTTATCGAGGAGGTCGCCCTTGAGCAGGATTTCGTCATCGCGGCGGCGGAAGCGGCTGATATTGATACGGGTGGCCGAGATCGTGGCTCCAGCAGCATCCATTCGCTCCACGCTGCTCCAGCCCAGGTAGATGCGGCGGCGCCCTGTACGCACCACGAGCCCAGTGATCGGAGGGTGGCTCGTCCCCACGGCGGCGATCAGGTCGTCGATGACGCCGATCGCGTCGGCACTATTGTCGCGGACTGGTCGTCCGATCAGTCGAGAAAGGTGGAGCATGTTGCCCTCCATTACCCTGCGCCGGCTCCTGCGGTCACGAGGAGTCTACGCGGGAGCCCTTGCTCGCGCTACCCTGACCCTATGAGTCAATCGACATCGGCCCGTCGTCGCGCCCGTTCGCTCGCGACCACTCGCCTTACCGCCCTCACCGACACCGCCGCAGAGTTCGGAGAGGTTGAGGTGTCACGCCCCTGGGCCGAAACCATCGTCGCGGTCGCAGTCGCAGCCGGGGTCGCACACTTCGCCACAGGCCCCGGAACCGTCTTGGCGGGCGCCGCCGCGGCGCTGCTCGGCGCGGTCGGGGTGAACGCTGTCCGACGGTCGGAGGTCCGTGACCTACCGATCGGCTCGGAGGTGGTGCTCGGTGCCCTCGTCGCCCTCTCGATCGCGGGCATTGTGCGCCTTGTCCCCACGGGGATCGCGATGGTGATCGAGATCGTAGTCGGGATCGTGATCTTGCGAGCCGTGATTGAGTGGCAGTTACGTCTCCGTCGGAGTAGTAATGGGTCACTCCATCGTGACCGTGTGGCCAGCTTGGCCCTCTTCACCCTTGTGCTGTTTGCCGCCTCCGTAGGGATCACCGCGCTAGTCCCTGGGATCGTGACGCTCCCTGGAACTCCGTCGGCACGTCCAGATCCCGTCGGACCACTAGCGATCCTGGCTGTCGGCATCGGCAGCGCGGCCGTTGCCGCCGTTCTTGCTGCGAGCATGTCGAACCTTCGCCGCGAGCGCACCTCGGCGATCGTGCGCGATGCCTTGGGTGCCGCAGCACTGAATGGTGCCGCCTCCATTCTGTTCGCCACCGTCGGCGTTGCTCGACTTGCGGGACCAGCAGGGCTCGCGGTCCTCTTCTATGCCCGCGAGATCTGGGCTGCGACCCCGGACGGGGAGCGCCGCGACCCACGGTTGATCTTCGAAATCATTGCTCTCACGCTCGCGACGGGGGTCGCCCTGATCTGGATTGGGGTCGGTCGCTAGCGATCGGCTATCCTTCCGCCACGGCAGAGCGGGGGAATTGCCCGCATGCACCGCATTGAGGAGGAGCCTGTGACCCTCGCCAACGAGACCCCCACCACCCAGAAGCCGAGCCGCACCGCCAAGGAGCAGGCGGAGATCGCGCTGAAGGCGGCCGCCGAAGGGCGTTGGAAGGATGCGAGCGAAGCGAACGCCGCCATTCTCGCGCTGGGTGACGCCATAAAGGTTGAGGAGCGCGTTGAGGCGCAGAATCGACTCGCGAAATGCCTCTGGGAGCTAGGCGATCTTGCGGGTTCCAAAAAGGAGTACCAGACCACCCTTGCACTCGACCCACTGAACCGCATTGCTGAGCGCAACCTCGAGCGCCTGAAGGGCCTCATCAAGCAGGTGGGGAAGAAGACCTCTGCAAGCAGCGAGGGGGCAACCACCCCCGCTGGCATCTTTATTCAGGAGGCCGGCACCACCGGATTCGCCGCACTTACCCACGTCGCCGACGCCGGGACGCTGGCACAGGTCAATCCTGGTGATGCGGTTGAGCTGATCGTGCTGGGAAATCGCTTGATCGCCAAGGCGAACGGCGTTGAGATCGGGCGTGTTGAGCCGCGAATCGCGGCGCGTCTCGTCAAGTTGATCGGTGATGGAAACACCTACACCTCAGGAATCACCTCAATCAGTGGCGGCGACATCCGCATCATCATTCGAGAAGAGCACGTCAGCGCTGGGAACGTCGGGAAGGTTTCGTTCCCGACGGCCACCCGAACGAGCGATGAGCGTCCCTATACCAAGGGTTCCTTCTTCCGCGAAGATGAGGGCTTCAGTGATGATGACGAGGAATCCTACGAAGAGGAGACGCCGATTGTGGAGCGACCGAGCGTTGAGCCGCCAGAGAAGACATCGGATGATGCCTTCTTGCCCGAAAGCGAAGAGGCAGGCAGCAACGACGAGTAGCTGAGCGAGTCGGAGGGCGTGCACGTGGATCGTAGCGCCGCCCGATTCGCCGCCGCACTCGCACCAGCCTCTCCAGCTGACCCTTCGTTTGCTGCAGGCAGTTTGACCGTCGACTTAACGGCCCAGAGCGCTGCGCTGGCACGTGCCAGCGTGCGATATCAGTACCGCACCCTCCTTCATGCGCGTGATGCCGTTGATGAGTGGGCGATCGCGACAGAACTGCGTCCACCAACGGTGCGGGCCTACGAGGCTGCCACCGCCGCCCTTCTCGCCTCGGCCACACCAGCGCTTGAAGAGGGATGGCAGAGCACGTGTGCTGCGTGTGGGCAGTCCGTACGCGTCGCCGCCTGGCGATGGGAGGATCCTTTCGACGCGGATCGTGACCATGCCCAGCCAACGGCTCGTCGCGCCACCTGTGCCGCCTGTCGTGCCCTTGGGCGTCGTGGCGGCGACGCTGCCACGATCCCCTCTGGCGAGTCTGTTCGCGCGACCCCCTTGGAGCCAGAGGTGCGCGCTCAGGTGGAGGCTCGCTTTGCTGGAGCGACGGATGGTGCCGCCGAGCGTTGGAGCACCCGTCAGCTGCGCGCACTCCAGGCGATGAGTCGCGCACTGGAGGGTTCGACGGAGAGTGCCGTGATGCTCGCCGCACTCCGACTCACGCTGACCGAAGCGGCAGCAACCATGGCGCGACCGCAGCGATCAGGGCGCTCGTGGTGGGAGGTCGCCCCGTGGCAGGCGATGCTCGAAGCGATCGAAACCCGTCGACGAATCTATTTGACGGCGCAGTCGCTCCCTCCTCAGCTGACGATGAGCAGTGATCTCTCAGCGCTCTCGTACCCGGGAGCGGGCGCCATCCTCCTTCGCGGTGGTGCTTCATCACGCACTTCGCTTGCTTCGCTCATCGCTCGTACGCCGTCGGTAGCCGTTGCCTGCGTGCGGATCTGCGTTGGAGGGAGTTCGGAGGAGCGGATTGACCGCGCTGTTGCAGCACGCTGGGCCGGGGAGGTGAGTGAGGGTGACCCACTGCAGATCGCGCTGCAGTCCAATGATGCCGCCACCATTGCCGCGGCGCTCGCACGGCTAATCGTGACCATGGATCCACTCATTCGACAGCGGCCACGACTGGTGATTGATCTTGATGATCATCCAGAGCAGATCGCGGGCGTGTTGACCGCGGTGCGTCTCGCTGGTGCCGTTGGCGACGTTTCCCGTCGACGTGATGATGAGCGCCCCGGACTCACGATCTCCGTGCGCTTTGATGCGTCGCCCGAGCGCCCCTCGCGGACTTCAAGCCAGATTGCACTAATCAGCGATCTGGTTGTGGCCCATGGTGAGCCGGTGACGGCGCGACAACTGCTTCCCGCGTATGCGGCAGTGCGAGTTCGCGAAGCCCATGCCTCTGGTGAACTGCTTGATCCCGCAGCCTTTCTCGCTGACCTGCAGCGATGTAGTGATATTCATGCGACGCTCCGCCCAACAGGATCATTTGATCAACTGATTGCGCTGGCGGAGGGTCGAATCTTCGTGGAGGCTCGCGCTGAGCGAGAGCGACTCGCCTCACCCGCCACGGATCGAGTCGATGCCGCCGTGTGGGCGCTCGTCGCCGATCTTGGGCGTGAAGATCGTGCCGACGAGGCGCTGGTCGCCCTCGATGCCGACCCGATCGGAGTCTCTTCCGAGATGCGATCTGCCTTGCTCGACGCCTACACCGTCGTCTCCGAAGAGGTGCGCACGCCGCGCGCATCGCAAGCTGATCTCGCCGACGAACGGCTGATGAATCTGGCGGGACTCCTTGAACTTGGGCCGCGCATGGGGCTCTATACCGCGGTCTCACCGTCGCTGGCCGACCGTGTCGTTGCGGGCCGGTCGCTCGGAGCGCGCACCACCATTGACCCAATCGACGCATCGCCTCCATTGCGCACTCGCTCGGATCGAGGGGCCTTCGATGCGGTTGATGTGATCCTGTATCGACGCGGTCGAGTCGTCTTGCTCTGCGAAGTGATTACGGGTCCACTCCCTCTTGGTGATCTCCTGCTCAACCAACATGCGCGGATCGCGAGCGATCCTGAAGTTGTGCGCCTTCTTCTGCTCGCACCCGCGCTCGTTCCGCTGTTGCAAGCGCGCCTCGCAGCAGATGAGCGACTTGCCGCGGCGTGGGAGTCGGGAAATTGGCACCTGCTTGCCACTGATCGTATTGCGGCGTTGTCTCGCCTCCCGGCGCCGCGGCTCGCTGACCTAGAGGGTCACCTTGGTGCTGAGCCACCACAGCGCCAGGCTGCGCAACTTGACCTCAGCTCGCTTGGTTGGGATGGTTCACAATCACGGCAGCATCAAGGGGGAGATCATGAACCTACCGAATGAGGTGCTCGAGGCACTCTTTTTCGCAGCCACCGTCGGCGTCGGACCATTCTGGATCCTGATGGCGTTGCGCCCTCACGCGACGGCAACTCGGCGGGTGATGATCACGCCGTGGCCGGTGATCGCGCTTGCGCTGGTGTACGCCGTGCTCGTCCTTCCAAACCTTGGAGCGATCCTCGGCACGCTGGCGAATCCAACACTGAGCGCGATCGCCACGTCGCTGGCGACTCCAGCGGGGAGCCTTGCGGTGTGGCTCCACGTGCTTGCGTTTGACCTAATCGTCGGGCGCTTCATCTGGCTCGACGGCCTTGAGCGTGGAGTTGGTGCACCGCTGCGCATCGCCTCGTTGGCGCTCGCGTTACTCATTGGCCCGATCGGACTCCTCGTCCACCTCGCCCTGCGCCCCCGCGACCCCCGATCGGGCTCCCAGGCCGTATCCTGAGCGTGACGCGCTCAGCACTTGGGCGCACGAGTCCCGGGACCCCGGGGAGGAGCCATCACGATGTCGAAGCCACTCTCAGTCAACGACCAGGCGGTGAAGACCCTCGCGGACGACCTGTGGAAGGAGATGCTCTCCCACTCGCCGATCTGGGGAACCTTCCTTGGGATTGAGGTTGACGACGGAGCACTCGATGACACCTCTGATGCTGCTCGCCTGCGCGATCGCGCCATGTGGGAGAAGTATTCAAAGGCGGCGAAGGCGATCGGTGATGACGGGCTCGATGTTGAGTGGAAGATCACGCGTGACCTGATCGCCGTTGGTGGCTCCATCGCCATCGAGAAGGACGATCACCGCATGGACCTCCTCGCCTCCGTTGATCACATGGACGGCGTCCAGACGTTGCTCCCACAGCTAGCCACCTTCCAAGACGCAAAGAGCCCCGAGAAGTTCGCCAAGCTCGTGAGCCGACTCAAGGCCTTCCCGAAGTTTATGGACGACGCGATCGCGCGCGTCCATGAGGCGGAGAAGCGCGGGCTAACCGCCTCCAAGATTTCAACGGAGCGACTCATCGCCCAGCTTGAAGGCTTGATGGCGATCCCTGCCGATCAGTCACCGATCGTTACCGCAGCGAACGTTGCGGGTGATGCGGAACGTGCGGAGCTCGCCACGATCGTCGCCGAGTACGTCGACCCACAGATCAAGCGCTATTACGAGGCGGTCAGCGGTAGCTACCGATCCAAGGCGCGGGAGGTGCCAGGACTCTGCTCCGCACCAAACGGCGCCGAACTCTATCGCGTCGCGATCCGCAGCTGGACGGGCCTGCAGCTCGACCCGAAAGAGCTCCACGAGATTGGCCTTCAGGAGTGGGCCGACATTCAGGAGGAGATGAAGGTCATCTCCACAAAGCTCGGCTTCGGCGGCTCGATCGAAAAGTTGCGCGATGCCGCGGAGAGCGACCCGACCAACGTCGCACCTTCGAAAGAGGCGCTGATCGTCCGCATCAAGGAAGACATTGATCGCGGCTACGCTGCCGCCGGCAAGGTTTTCGGGCGGTTCCCAAAAGCGGGCTGTGATGTGAAGGCGGTAGAGGACTTCAAAGAGAAGGATGCGCCAGCGGCGTACTACTTCAGCCCGGCGGCCGATGGTTCGCGCCCTGGCACCTACTACGTGAACGGCTACGATCTGCCGTCGCGCTTCTTGCACGCCCTTGCACCAACGACCTATCACGAGGCCATCCCAGGCCACCACTTCCAGATCGCGCTTGAGATGGAGCTGGAGTTCTTGCCAGACCTGCGCAAGCATGCCTCACACTTGGCGGGGAACGCCTATGTCGAGGGTTGGGGCCTCTATTCGGAGCGACTCGCCGACGAGCTCGGCCTCTATCGCAACGAGATGGAGCGCTTCGGCATGCTGCAGGGTCAGGCACACCGCGCGGCGCGTCTCGTCGTCGACACCGGCCTCCACGCCTTCGGCTGGAGCCGTGACAAGGGGGTCGAGTTCATGGAGTCCGTGGGGCTACCTCGAACCGACGCGGAGATCGAGACCGATCGCTACATCGCCTGGCCGGCTCAGGCGCTCTGCTACAAGGTTGGGCAGCGTGCCATTCAGCGCACGCGCGCCGCGATCGAGAAGCGAGACGGCGACAAGTTCGACATCAAGTCATTCCACGATCACGCGATCGGTCACGGCCAGATTCCGCTCCCGGTCTTTGAAGCCGAGATGCCGAACTGGGTGAAGCCAAGGGCATGAGTACCGCTGGGGGAACCGCGGGCGCGGCCCGCGGAACCTCCCGGCGAACGGTCGGCATCCTCTGCGCGATCGGTGCCTCAGTCGCCTGGGGCCTCGGTTCTACGACATCGGATTACGTCCTATCGGCGGGAGTAGGAAACGACACCTTCCTCGTGATCGAGTTGGGCGTCGGTTGCTTGGTGCTCCTCTTGCTCGGTGCCCTTCGTGGCGAGCTGGGCGGCTTTAGGCATCCTGGCCTGTTTCGTGCATCGTCCACGGGACTGATTGAGCCGTGGGGGGCGTATACCCTGGGTAATGTTGGGATCATCTTCTCTAGTGGGGCCTTTGTTGCCCTTGTCTCATCTCTGAATCCCGTTTTGGTCGCTCTGCTGGCCGCCCCATATCTTGGCGAGCGGGTGAGCCGTCGCGCTGCACTCCTCATGGTGATCTCAATCCTCGGCGTAAGCCTTGTCGTCGGCGGTGCAGGCGCGGCAGGAACGCTGCAACCGTTCGGCATCATCTTTGCCATCCTCGGCCTCTTCTGCGGCGCCGCCTACGTGCTCATCTCGTCCAAGTTGGTGCGCACCGTGCCGATCTTGCCTCTTGTCGCCTCACAGCTGTTTGTCGCTGCACTGGCATCGCTCGCCGTCCTTGCCGTTCGAGTCACCGCGCTCAACGGAGATGTGCAGCTCCCGAGCACCACCCTGCAGTGGATCGTCTCGGTGGCGACCGGGATCTTTGGTGGTGCCGCGCCGTTCATCTTGTACCTCGAGGCGACACGACGAATCCCTACCACCACCGTCAGTCAATTCACCACGCTGGTTCCCGTGATCGCACTCATCGGTGGCGTGATCGTTTTGAACGATGTGACCACGCCGATCCAACTCGTAGGCACCGCCATCGTGGTGGCGGCACTCTCGCTGCTCGCCCGCTACGCTCGAGCGCATTGAGATGGACGCTTTTCTGCTCTCAGCAGGGGTGATCTTCATCGCTGAGCTGGGCGATAAGAGCCAGCTCATGGCTATGGCATTCGCTGCTCGCTACCGATTCTGGCCGGTCATGATCGGGATCACAGGAGCGACCCTGCTTGTTCACGCGGGGTCTGTCTTCATCGGGCGACTTGCTGCAAGTGCACTCCCGGTCGATGCCATCAACCTTGCAGCTGGGGCTTCGTATCTGGGGTTCGCGGTCTGGACGCTGCGCGGAGATGAGTTGGGCGATGACGATCAGGAGAGAGCCACACGGGGTGGGCGGTGGGCCATCCTGGCGATCGGCACCTCGTTCTTCCTCTCGGAGCTCGGTGACAAGACGATGTTGGCCACCGTCACCCTTGGCGCTACGAACGAGCCGATCGGTACCTGGCTCGGCTCCACGGCAGGGATGGTGCTCGCCGATGCCCTCGCAGTGGGAGCTGGAACGCTGCTCGCTATGCGAATTGCCCCGCGCACGATCGCGCGTTTGGCCGCCGCGTCATTCGTGATCTTTGGCCTGCTCTTGCTCTATGAGGGGGTTCGCGGGCTTCTCGGCACTTAACGCGCGATGATGGCGCGGAGGATCGCCGCGAACTTGTGACCGCGCTCGACCACCGGACGATGCGGCCGAAGGCGACCGAAGCCGTCGCGCTCAACCTGCCGCAGGATCTCTCGATAGAGGTAGGCCGCGACGCGAATGGCACGCCCGCCATGACGTAAGTATCGAATCCCGTCTATCCCGCGGGCATAGGCGGCGTCCGCGAGTGCGATCTGCTCCACGAGCAGGGCGCGTCGATCTCCATCTCGCAGCGAGTTGGATCCAGTTGTCGCCGTTGGGCTGAGGCCCGAACGCATAAGTGCGGCGGCGGGGAGGTAGATCCGGCCGTTGGCAAGGTCCTCATCGATATCACGCACGATGTTAGTTCGCTGCATCGCCTCGCCAAGTGCTCGAGCCGCATCGTCGGCGGCCAGTTCATCACCCGTTCGCACTCCGAGCAGTGCAGCCATGAGCCTGCCCACGGTACCGGCCACCTGGTAGCAGTAGAGATCAAGATCGGCGTCCGAGCTGAGTTGTGGGCCCGTGAGGTCTCGCTCCATCCCGTCCAAGAAGGCGCCAATTGCATCAATGGGGAGCTGCGGCGTACGTCGATGAAGGTCGGAGAGGATGGCCAGCTCATCACCGCCCGCGGGATCAAGCACCCCTGTGGTCGTCCATTGCCGAATGGCGGCGAGTCGTCGGTGTGCATCATCGCGTTGCGCGGCGCCAGCACGCGCCTCTAGGTCGACGAGATCGTCAAGTCGTCGCAATGCGAGATAGAGGAGATTGATGTCGTCACGCACCTCAGCGGGGAGAAAGGTAGCGGCCCGCGAGAAACTGCGCGCTACGCGGTTGATGGTACGAGCGGCCTCGGGGAGGAGCGCTTCAACGCGCGGATCGCGCGGTATCGGCATCGCCCTACGGTCGAACGAGATTTCCGGTTGGGCCACTGGCACGAGAGGTGAATGGGGCCGGGTAGTCGCCGCGAATCAGATCCTGCGTGACTTGTGCGGTGAGCAGCGCCCCTGGCATTCCCGCGCCTGGGTGCGTGCCGCCGCCAACGTAGTAGAGCCCGGCGATCGCACGGTCCCTGTTTGGTTGGCGGAAATACGCTGATTGCTGCAGCGACGGTTCGACCGCGAAGGCGTTCCCATCAGGGGCGAGAAGTTCGTCGCGGAAGGTGAGCGGTGTCCACGATCGCTCAACGACAATGGAGTCGCGGAGGCCAGGCAGCCCCCAGTCCTCAAGCCACTCCAGGGTGCGATCGCGCAGCCGCGGTGCGGCCTCGCTCCAATCATCACCAGAGGCAAGGTTTGGAACGGGGAGCAGGATGGCAATCGAGTCGCCGCCTGGAGCTGCCATCTCAGGCTCCGTTCGGGACGGGGCGTGAATGTAGACAGCGTTGCTGCGAGGCAGGCGTCGATCGCGGGTAACGTCCCGAATAAAGCCGTGATAGTCGTCACCTACGACCAGTGTGTGATGGAGAAGCTTCTCAAATTTCTTGTTCGTTCCCAGATAGAGCATGTGGGCGGACATCGTGGTTCGTAGTGGGCGAAGTCGCCATGGCATCGTGTCGGGAGCGTCAGGAAGCAGGGCGGCACGCGCGGTTACATCGCCGTTATAGATGACGAGGTCAGCGCTGTGCACTGCACCATCTGCGGTGCGCACGCCGGTCGCCCGTCCGTTGCGGTGCAGGATTTGATCCACCTTCTGATCGGTATGGATCACGCCGCCCATCCCCCTGATGATCGTGCCGAAGGATTCAATGATGCTGTAGACGCCGCCCTCGGTGTACCAGATGCCATCAGCAACTTGAAGGTAGGCCAGCGCCGAATAGATTGCGGGGACTCGTGATGGATCACCACCGATGAATAGTGAGTGGAAGCCGAACGCCTGTTGCACGTGAGGCTCTTTAAAGTACTTTGCGACCCAGCCTTCAAGGAAACGAATCGCGTCGAGGCGTGCCATGGTGGGGAGCAGTTTCACGAAGTCTTTCAGGTTGAGGAAGTTTTGCCGACCTGAGACGAGGATTCCTTCACGGTGAATTGCACCCGATGCCGCGAGGAATGCCTCAAGCTGATTGGCATCTTCGTGGGAAAACTTGCGCAACTCTGCTCGAAGGTGTTCAACATCACTGCCAAAGTCGAAGTGGCGATCCTCACCAGTCCAGAAGATCCGGTAGCCGGGTTGCAGCTGTCGAAGGGTGACGTGGTCCGACATCTTCTCGCCGGCCGCCGCATAGACCTCTTCGAAGAGCCAGGGCATGGTGATGAGCGACGGACCCGTGTCAAAGGTGTAGCCACTCTCGCGGATGCGCGAGGCGCGCCCACCGATCTCTGAGCGGGCCTCAAAGATGGTGACCTGCCAGCCGTCAGAGAGGAGCCGGATGGCCGTGGAGAGTCCACCGAAGCCGCTTCCGACGATGATCGCCTGCCGACCCCCGTGCGCCATGGTCCCCCCAGTGTTGCTCAGCGGGGCAGCGCCCCGTATCCCCATCATCGTAGGCGGGACGAGCGGGGGGCGCTGAGCACGAAATCCGCCTGCCATTGACGACGACGCCGTACGGGCGGATCATCCGCCACCTAGGGAGGAGACCGATGAATGAGTAGTGAGCAGGTACGCGCCCGCACGCCTGATGTCGCTGACGACCACCTCGATCACGGCGGTGGCGCCGGATCCCCAGGGGCCGATGATGCCGCGGTCCGTTCCGTTGACCGCGCCGCCGCCCTCCTCGTCTGCCTCGCCGACGCCGACGGATCGGCATCAGTCACCGACCTCTCGCACTCCCTAGATCTTCACAAGTCCACGGTCAGCCGCCTCCTCTCCACCCTTGAGCGTCGCGGACTCGTGGAACAGGATCGCGAGAGCGGGCACTTCCGCCTCGGCGTCGGCATCATTCGCTTGGCCCAGTCCGCAGAACGGACGCTCGATCTGAGGACGATAGCCCTCCCCGAGATGGAGGCGCTCGCCAAGACGACCCATGAGACCGTGAGCCTTGAGGTCTTTGATGGTGTCGGCGCGGCCGTGGCCATCTGTCAGATAGACGGACCAAACCTCACGCCAATGCCCGACATCACGGGTCGTCCGGTTGCGATGCACGCCATCGCCTCGGGGAAGGTGCTGCTCGCCTCACTCCCAGAGCGAACCGTCCTTGCGATTGCACGGCGTGGTCTGGTTCGCTACACGCCACGAACCATCACCGATCCGCGTGCCTTACTTGAAGAGCTCGCAACCATTCGAAAACGCGGTTACGCGGTGGCGATTGGCGAGTGGGACGAACGCATCACTGCAGCCGCGGTACCAATCTGTGACGCACGTGGCAGCGTGATCGCGACCGTCGTCGTGTGGGGAGCATCGGCGCGGGTCACCCCAGGGACACTGCCATCGCTGGTCACCGCGGCCCGTGATGCGGCGCAGCTGATCAGCACCAAGTTGGGCTGGAGCGGCGGTCAACGTCGTGCTGGCATCGTGCCGCACCTAAAAGATGATGATGCCGACGAGCAAGAGCACGAGGTGGCGGACGACGAAGAGGCCGCAGGTTAGTGAGCGATCTGCCCGAGCAACAGGGAATTGAGACCTTCCAGGCGGAGGGTCGCTCTTTTGCACCAGATTCGGCGACGGCTGCCGGGGCGAACGCCAAGGCCGACCTCTACGAGCGGGCTGCGGCAGACCCCGTGGCGTTTTGGGCCGAGCAGGCACGCGAACTGCTTACCTGGCGAACGCCATTTACCAAGACGCTCGAGTGGGACCTTCCCTTCGCGAAGTGGTTTGAAGATGGTGAGTTGAACGTTGCCGAGAACTGCGTCGATCGCCACGTAGCTGCTGGGCGTGGTGAGAAGGTGGCCTTCCACTGGATCGGAGAACCAGGCGACCGACGCACCGTGACATATAGCGATCTGCTGCGCGAGGTGCAGAAGACAGCGAATGCCCTCAAGGCCCTCGGTGTCGCGAAGGGCGATCGCGTCGCAATCTATATGCCGATGGTTCCCGAGGTCGCGATCGCCATGCTCGCCTGTGCGCGACTTGGTGCGGCTCACAGTGTTGTCTTCAGCGGCTTCCCTGCGAATGCGCTCGCCGATCGCATCAACGACGCGACGGCTAAGGTGCTCATCACCGCGGACGGTGGCTATCGGAAGGGGAGCTTCTTTGAGTTGAAGCCCATCGCCGACGAGGCGCTCAAGAGCACACCAACCATCACTGGTGTGCTTGTCTATCAGCGCCGCCAGCCGGGCACCGCGGGGGTCACGGCGATGCAGGCCGACCGTGATCACTGGTGGCACGAGTTTGTTCCGGGCCAGTCTGCGGAGTGCCCAGCGGATCCGATGCCGGCCGAACAGCTCCTCTATCTGCTGTACACCAGTGGTACGACGGCGAAGCCGAAGGGGATCATGCATACGAGCGCCGGGTATCTACTCGGTGCGACCTTCACCCATCGTGCCGTCTTTGACATCAAGCCCGATGATGTCTACTGGTGCGCTGCCGACGTCGGCTGGGTCACTGGACACAGCTACATTGTCTACGGGCCGCTGAGCAACGGGGCCACGCAGGTGATGTATGAGGGGACGCCCGACACGCCTGCGTGGGATCGCTGGTGGTCGATTGTTGAAGAGCTCAAGGTAACGATTCTCTACTGCGCGCCGACGGCGATCCGCGCCTTTATGCGCCAAGGGAACGAGCATCCGAAGGGGCACGATCTCTCGTCGCTGCGACTGCTCGGCTCCGTTGGTGAGCCCATTAATCCAGAGGCATGGCTCTGGTATCGCGAACTGATTGGCGGCAATCGCACCCCTGTCGTCGATACCTGGTGGCAGACCGAGACCGGGTCGATCTTGATCAGTCCACTCCCAGGAGTCACAACGACGAAGCCGGGCTCCGCCACGTTCCCGCTCCCTGGCATCTCCGCCGACGTGGTCGATGATTCAGGGAAGAGCGTTCCGCTCGGAGCAGGCGGCTATCTGACCCTAACCAGGCCGTGGCCCTCAATGCTCCGCGGCATCTGGGGCGACCCCGAGCGCTTCAAGGAGACCTACTGGAGCCGATTCCCTGGCTCGTACTTCGCAGGCGATGGCGCGCGCCGCGACGCCGATGGGTACTACTGGCTCCTTGGACGCGTTGACGACGTCATGAATGTCTCTGCCCATCGCATCAGCACGATCGAGGTGGAGTCTGCACTGGTAGATCATCAGGCTGTCGCCGAAGCGGCGGTCGTAGGGAAGAGCGATCCACTCACGGGTCAGGCCATCGTTGGATTCGTGATCCTCAAGAAGGGGATCACTCCGACCCCCGCACTCCTCGAGGAGTTGCGCGGACATGTTGGAAAGAGCATCGGTGCGATCGCCAAACCGAAGCACCTTGAATTTGTCCCTGAGCTGCCCAAGACGCGCTCAGGCAAGATCATGCGGCGCCTGCTGCGAGATATTGCCGAGGGGCGCAATCTCGGGGACGTCACCACCCTGGCCGACTCATCCATCGTGGAGGTGATCCGCGCCAACACGGGTGCCGCCGACGAATAGCGAGGACTTTTCCACAACACGCCCAAATTGCTCGTGAATGGTGGAAAAGTGCTGCGAGACTCAGCGATAGTTCGTTGATAAGTCCCTTCTCGTAGGGCGTGTGCGCAGCGATGCTTCTCGTAGCCCGAAGGGGCCAACGGTGACCCCGCCGACCGAGCAATCGGCCAGGCGGCACGGACTGTGGCGATGACGGGATCGAGCCGGCAGGTAACTGACGGTGCTGGTGAATGACCACCAACGCGCGGGGCGACTCGCAGCGGCGGAGCGGAGGGTCACCTGGGAGCTCGGCTTTACGGCCAGAGCGACTCGATCCGATCTCACAGCGGAGGGGACTCGGCGTGTATGCGTCGCCCCCTCCATCGGATGGCCTCTCGGGCGAACCCTTTTCACTATGGACTGGTGCTCTCTAGCACGCTGGATGATGCCTCGGGACTCGGCGATGGAGATTCAGTTGGCGAAGGCGAGGGCGATACAAGGGCCGGGAACGCGTTCGCGATCGTGCTGCGAATCTTCGCGATCGTCGCTGGTGTCAGGTATGCGGGATACGCACTCGGTGCGAAGCGGTAGAGGCGCACAAGAGCGGTTGATGCTCGCGAGAAGAGATCGACAAGATTCGGCAGAGAACTTCGAGGCAGGTCGGTCCACACATACCCTTTTGCGGCTGAGGCGAGCCCTGGGGCGTTGAGAATGGTGGCAGCACCGAGTTGATCGCGTATAGCTAGTAGGAGCGCCTGTTGGCGTCGCATCCGTCCATAGTCTGAATCCTGATGCCGACTTCGGGCGTAGGCCAGCGCGAGACGACCATCAAAGTGATGTCTCCCAGTATCAATTCGAAGTTTGATTGAACCGAGTACTGGGTCGGGATAGTTCGCGTCAACAACAGACTCCGTCACATTCATATCAATGCCCCCCATCGCATCAACCACCTTGATCACCCCCCACAGGTCGGCGACGAGGACGGCATCGATCGGTCGTTGGGCCAACTCTGAGATCGTGGCGCGGACGGCGGCTATCCCGGAGACACTCCCATCTCCCGGCCAGAGCTGCGGATAGTAGAAGGTTGCATCGGTGTAGACCTCGTTGAGGAGCTTGGTGAAACAGCCGCAGGGGCTAGCGTTGCGTGCGGCACCCGGAGGGAGCGGCACGTTCACCATGTTGCGCGGAAAGCCGAACATTGCGACACGACCCGTTGCCACATCGACCTCAACGAGCAGCATGACGTCCATGCGTCGGCTCCAGCGATCGTTGCCAGCGTCGGATCCGAGGAGAAGCAGATCAAATTTTCCGTCATCGCCCCACGGGATCTCGCCGGGGCGTGTCCACGGCGTGGCGACGGTTAAGGGTGGCAGCGTCCCCGTCCCCGCTCGATTTGGCGTTGGTGTGCTCGGAGACTCTGCGGGGGAGGCTTCATCTGTGGGCGACACATCTGTGGGACCAGGGCTCGTCACCTGAGGTAGGGGACTCGGAGAAGCCTCAGAGAAGGTGCTGTTCAGTAGGTCATCGAATGCGGCCAGCGATCGTCCGATAGCGAGGTGAGGTCCAACGATGAGCAGGAGCGCCGCAGCAATGACCACGGCGCGGTCACGCACGGAGAGGCGCGTGCCACGTGCTGCATGCGCCGTTGCACCAAGTCGCCACACGGCAACGATGAGGTTGATGAGGCCGAGCGCGATCAAGGCCCCAGGCGTGACCATGATGATGAGGAGCTGCCTGGTTCCACCGAACAAGGTCACGAGAACGAGGGCCGTGAGCAGTGCGAGCATCGGTGCCGCCCAAAAGAGAGCGATCCGACGGTTGCCGCGCAGCCAATGCCCGGCGCCTGGGGCCAGTACCGAGAGAAGCGCAGCGCGAACTGGCGAGGTCACACTGCGGCGGCGTGTTGGTCTGGCAGGCTTCACCTGCGCATTCTCACCGCTCTCAGAGAATCGTGTCGGAGGCTACTTATTCTGCGATCGGAAGGGCACGCCCTTGTGCCTTCGCTGCGGCCGCCTTCGCCGCCCAGGCCCCGAGCACCTCATCTTTGTGGGGCCGGATCGGACAGTGGCCATCTTTATTGCCTGCCTCGTCGCAGTAGCCGAGCGGCACGCACTTCGGTGCCAAAAAGCTACCGAGGAAGGGGCTGACGGCAAAGATCTCGTGGCGGATGAGCTGGAAGAGTCGACGGATCTCCCACTGTGCCATGGTGCAGAGACGCAGCCCTGACATGTGAATAAGGGCGCGGAGGTTGACGGTCATGATCAGATTCGTGCGGGTCGCGTTTGGAAAAACAAACCGAGCATCTTCTGCCGGAATCCCAGCCGCAACGAGGTCACCGTAGAGGCCGAGCGCCCCCTGCGTCGCCTCCTCAAAACGGGCCCGAACCTCGTCGTCGGCCTCGGCGACGGAGCCAGGGAGCATCGTCGCTGCCTTCTTAAAGGTCACATAGCGCTGCGATTGCTGATCAAACGCGACACCCGCTCGATGACGCACGAGTTGATGGCTAAGCGTTCTGGTCACCCCCGTGATCGCGAAGGTAAAGACGATGTGTTCAATCGTGCTGCCGTGTCCGGATTCAATCACACGGCTCACCAGTTCACGTTGCTTGGTTGGGTCGATCTCGCCCGCTTCGGCGCGGCGGTAGATCTCCTCAGGTGGAAGTTCGGAGTAGCAGGTGCGACATGCCGTATAGATGATCGGAACATACGACCGCTCGACGATCTCCCGATTGGGGAAGAGCAGCGTGGCCTTCATTCCCAGGTCGTGGCGACCTGGGTTCTTGGGAATGCCAGCTCGCTCCGTTCCACTCATGTCAGTAGTAGTCCGAGCAGGAGAGGAAGTAGCCACATTCACAGATCATCTTGCACTTGCGATCGATCAACTGCGCTCCGCAATTTGCGCAGCAGGTCATCACGAGCCCAGGGTCAACCTCTGTTGGTGCAGGTGATGATGGAGTGCTCAGTTCGTCGGTGGTGGTTACGGGAACTGGCTGCGTCAACATCTCGGGAATCCTACCGCTCTGAAGGGGCTGCGGTGTGGCGCGATGCCTCCCAGGGGGCGCCGCTGGTGCGGCGTGCCGTCATGAGCTGGCGGGCCTCGGCCACGATCGCGCCCGGAGCGGTGCCGCTCGGCAACACGCGAATGATTGATAGGTCGTCTGGCCCAACCACGAGGCGTCGACGCACCAGGTCAACCAGTTCAACCCAGGCATCACCGACTAGGAGAAGTGGCCGGGCATCGCTCACCTGCAAGAGGTTCCAGGCGACGGCGATCTCGGCGAGGGTGCCGATCCCTCCATCGAGACCGATGAGCAGGTCGGCTCGCGAGAAGAGGCGTAATCGATCGAAGAGGTCAGCTGAATCAATCCGCTCTGTCACCGCCTCATTGGCCGGCAGGCCATCCCACGCGGTGACCGTGTAGCCGAGCACCTCTCCACCCGTAGAGCGCGCGCCCCGAGAGGCGGCGCCCATGATCCCCTCATAGCCGCCTGTCGCCACCGTGAAGCCTGCCTCGGCGAGGGCGGCCCCGAGGTTGAAGGCCGCGATCCAACGCGGATCACTGCTCGGGAGTCGTGCGGAGCCGTACACCCCCACGATGCGTTGTTCAGTCATTGCAGCGTGTCCCGTCTGCTGGCAGGGTCCCACTGACGAGGAAGGTGATCGCGGCGTCGTCGATGCAGGCACTCTTCCCGCCGACGCCGGTATGCCCCTCCCCCACATAGGTGAGGAGTGACGCACTCTCCAGTAGGTTCGCCATGCGCTCGGCCCAGGTGTATGGGGTCGCAGGATCACCCGTCGTTCCAACGACCATGATCGGTGCGGCTCCCGCACCATTGATGGGCTTCGGCAAAGGATCGGCACTCTTGTATGGCCATACGCCACAGAGGAGGCCACCAGAGGCCTGTCCCGCGGCAAAGTCTGGGGCACGATCAACAAACTTTTCATAGATCGCTTTGTACCGAGCGATCGACGGTGTCGTCGGCGAATCGATGCAGCTGATCGCGGGGAAGGCCTCCATGATGTTGGACTTGTAGGAGCCGTCTTCGCTGCGGTCGTTGTAAGCATCGGCCAAAAGGCTCAGCAGGTAACCGTCACCCTCGCTCGCCCCAGCGAGGCCCTGAACGGCGTAATCCCAATAGTCACGGTTGTAGAGCGTCATGATCACGCCCGTCCAGGCCAGTGTGGAGTTCAGCGAGCGCCCGTCCTGGAGCTCAAGCGGTCGATCATCAAGTCGATTCATGAGTGCATCAAACGCTTTGCGAGACGATCCGCCGCCGAACGGACAGGCAGAATCAGCGTCACACCAGGCGAAGAGTCGATTGAGTGCACCTTGAAGCGAGACCCCTTGTTCGCCGTATTCGGATTCGTCGGTGGGGGCCATATCGACGGCGCCGTCGAGAATGAGGTGACCCGTTGAGGCGGGGAAGAGGGTAGCGAATACGGCACCGAGCGCGGTGCCATAGCTGAAGCCGAGGTAGTCGAGCTTTGCGACTCCGAGCCCAACGCGAATGCTCTCCATATCCCGGGCAGAAGCTGTGGTGCCGATGTAGGCGAGCAGGTCGCCAGAGCCCGCCTTGCACTTATCGGCAAACCATTGCGCGTCATTTAGAGCGGCGGTCCAATCTTTTGTGGTTGGACGATCTGGAATTCCTGGCGTAGCGGCCCAGTCATCCATCTCAATGTCACTCAAGCAGTTGACTGGGGCACTGCGATTGACGCCGCGAGGATCCCAGGCCACCAGGTCAAACCGATTGCCGATCTCAGCGGGAACGACACCGCGCCCCGACTCGGCGAGGATGTTGATACCAGAGGCGCCAGGGCCGCCGAAGTTCAACAGGAGTGGCCCAACCTTATTCGCCTGGTCAGCGGCAGGAAGTAGGGCAACGGCGAGTTCAATCGTTGGACCATCGGGCGTTAGATAGTCACGAGGGACGGTAATGGTGGCGCAGAGGAGTTCTGGATTGCCACCCGTTACGGGGTCCGTGACAGGACAACTCTTCCAATCGATCGTTCCAGTGGGAACAAAGCTCGCCGTCGGACTTGGTGATGTGATCGTCATGTCGCCACCACATGCCGCGACGGCCAACGTGGCGGCGAGGAGCATTGCCGTGAGACGTCGCCCTCGACCGAAGCCAGTGCCCACAGGTGCCTCCTCAGCGCTCGTGTGAATGTGAACGCCCCAGCCGCCAGAGGCGACCAGGGCGTTCAGTGTTCGGTGTTCTCTCTGATCAGCTGCAGCCGCTGGTGGTGCCGCAGGTCATGCACTTGTAGCAGGCTGCGTTGCGCACCATGATCGCGCCGCACTCCGTGCACGCTGGTGCATCGGACTGATTCTGGAAGCCGACCCCCGCGACCGCCAGCACGCCACCCGTTGCCGCGGGTGCGGCTGCGGCAGCAACTGGCGCTGGGGTGGAGACCGCCACAGGAGCCGAGACGGTCCCCGTTGCGCTGCCGCCCTTGCCACAGGTGCAGTTTGGTCCGCATGACTCCACCGCACCCACGCGAACCGTGGCTGGGAGGGCGCCGAGGACCGGGCCGCCGTCGGTGCGCTCCTGTAGCCCGAGGATCTCGCGATCGCCGGCTGGCAGGAAGCGGCTACCGAGGTACCGGAAGACGTAGTCCACGATCGACTTCGCCAGCGGGAT
This sequence comes from Candidatus Aquidulcis sp., assembly GCA_009919005.1. Taxonomy (GTDB): domain Bacteria; phylum Chloroflexota; class Limnocylindria; order Limnocylindrales; family Limnocylindraceae; genus Limnocylindrus. The sequence continues at coordinate 19,925 of RGCW01000004.1, forward strand.
CTCGGCATTGCCGGTGAAGCCGCTTGGCTCAAATCGCACGTGGGCAAACTTGTTGACCAGGTCACGCAGCGGTACGCCGTATTGCAACGCCACACTGACCGAGGTCGCGAAGCTGTCGACGAGGCCGCTCACGGTGGAGCCCTCCTTCGCCATCTTCAAGAAGATCTCGCCTGGCTGGCCGTCCTCATAGAGACCGACCGTCAGGTAGCCCTCCTGGCCACCGATCTCAAACCGATGGGTGATCGCGGTGCGCTCCTTTGGCAGGCGTCGTCGTGCGGCGCCAGCACCCGGCAGGAAGGAGGTCACTACTTCGGCGGTTGCCGACTCATCCTTCTTCTTGCTGGTGTTGAGCGGCTGCGAGCGCTTCGAGCCGTCGCGATAGATCGCGATGGCCTTGAGCCCAAGCTTCCAGCCCTGCAGATAGACGCTCTCGATCTCTTCGGCGGTGGCAGCCTCAGGCATGTTCACCGTCTTGGAGATTGCTCCGGAGAGGAACGGCTGCGTCGCCGCCATCATTCGCACGTGGCCCATGTAATGGATGGAGCGCTGGCCGTTCTTGGCCTTGAAGGCGCAGTCGAATACCGAGAGGTGCTCGTCCTTGAGGCCTGGGGCACCCTCGATCGTCTCCTGCTCGTCGATGTACTTGAGGATCGCGGCGACCTGCTCGGCGTTGTAGCCGAGCTTGGCGAGCGCCTCTGGGACCGTCTGGTTGACGATCTTCAAGAAGCCTTCGCCCACGAGCTTCTTGTACTTGATCAGGGCGATGTCTGGCTCGATGCCGGTCGTATCGCAGTCCATCATGAACGCGATCGTTCCCGTTGGTGCCAGCACCGTAACCTGAGCGTTGCGGAAGCCATGCTTGGTGCCGAGGTCAAGAGCTCGGTCCCATGCATCCGTCGCAGCCTTGGCCAGATCCTTCGGCAGCGTTGCCGTGGGGATCTGGTATGCAGCGTCACGGTGCTTACCAATCACGCGAAGGAATGGCTTCTCGTTCTTCTTGTACTCAATGAACGGGCCGCCATGCGCAGCTGCCGTTTCGGCGGACTGCACGTAGGCCTCGCCAGTCATGATCGAGGTGATCGCAGCGGCGAACGCCCGACCCTCATCCGAGTCGTAGGCGAGGCCACGGCTCATCAAGAGCGCGCCGAGATTGGCGTAGCCGAGTCCGAGCGGGCGGAACCGGTGGCTGTTCTCGTCGATCTTCGGCGTTGGATACGACGAGTTGTCCACGAGGATCTCCTGCGCCAGCAGGGTGAGCCGCGAGGCGTACTTGAACGACTCCACGTCAAACTCGCCATCCGGTCGCACGAACTTCATGAGGTTCAGTGAGGCCAGGTTGCAGGCGGTGTCATTGAGGAACATGTACTCCGAGCACGGGTTTGACGCGTAGATGCGGTCCGTGTTCGACGACGTGTGCCAGTCATTGATCGCCGTGTCGTACTGAATGCCAGGATCGCCACAGACCCACGCCGCCTCTGCCATTTTTCGGAAGAGGTCGCGAGCCTTGAGCGTCTCCACAGGCTCTCCGGTGACGACCGCGCGGGTCTGCCACGTCCCGTCGCTTTCGACTGCGTGCATGAACTCATCATTCACGCGCACTGAGTGATTCCCGTTCTGGAAGAAGATCGAGCCGTAGGCCTCGCCGGTGAAGCTGGCGTCGTAACCAGCCTCAATGAGTGCCCAGGCCTTCTTCTCTTCGCTCACTTTGGAATCGATGAACTGCTCGATGTCTGGGTGCTGCACATCGAGGATCACCATCTTTGCTGCGCGTCGCGTCTTGCCTCCAGACTTCACAACGCCAGCGAAGGCGTCAAAGCCTTTCATGAAGGAGACAGGGCCAGATGCGGTGCCGCCACCGCTCATCTTCTCTTTCGCGCTGCGGATTGGTGACAGGTTTGACCCTGCCCCCGAACCAAACTTGAAGAGCATCGCCTCCGTCTTCGCCAGGTCCATGATTGAAGACATCGAATCCTGCACACCATTGATGAAGCAGGCCGAGCACTGCGGGCGCTTCTCAACGCCAACGTTGAACCACACTGGTGAATTGAAGGCCATCTTCTGGTTGACGAGCAGGTGGGTGAGCTCGGCAATGAAGGCGGCGCGATCCTCATCAGATTTGAAGTACTGCTGCTGTTCTGCCCATGCATCAATCTGACCGGCTACACGACCGATCAACTGACGGACACTCGTCTCTCGCTCTGGAGTTCCGATGTGGCCACGGAAATACTTGGAGACAACAACATTTGTGGCGAGCTGGGACCAGGAGGCGGGCACCTCGACGTCCTTCTGCTCGAAGACACTCTTGCCACTCTCATTACCGATGGATGCGGTGCGGGTCTCCCACTGGATCTCGTCATAGGGGTGCACGCCGGCGGTGGTCCAGCGTCGTTCCCACGAGAGGCCTTTCGCCCCTTTGCCGTCAAAGCTCAGCGGTGGCAGTGGCTGGGCCGTTGCCTTCTCGTTCGTTGCTGTTGTTGTCGCTTTCCGTGCGTCGACTAAGCCCGCCATGTCGCTCTCCCTCTTCTGCCTCGAGTCGTGAGGCCCACCATCTCTGATCCCAATCAACGAATGGGCACGCAGAGCCCCTGCCGTGTAGCAGCGGGAGACGAATCCTATGCTCCCCGAGGTGCCTCGTCAATCCCTCAACCACAACATATGGTGGTGTAACAGACAACTGTTACCGCACATGTTGTGGTTTGGAGACATTCTGCCTTTGTTACATGGTGAGACGAGCAGGTCGACCCTGCCAGCCGCGCTGGCTTCGCGCGTGGAGATAGACGGCATATACGAGCCAGGTCGCTAGGGCCGACGTCTCCTTCGGATCCCAGCCCCAGTACCGGCTCCAGGCGATCGAGGCCCAGATCGAACCGAGGATCAGCATTCCTGCGAAGAGCGGGAACGCCACGGATACGGCGCGAAAGGCGACGAGGTCCAGGCGCTTTGCAGGGGGTAGCCAACGGAATCGATCAGTGTCGCCCTGCATGAGGTAGGCGACGCCCGCTGCGAAGGCGAAGGCGAAGATGCCGTAGCTCAACATCGCCATGCCAACGTGAATCGTGAGGAGCAGCGGATGTTGAAGTGCCGGCACAAGATCCACAACGGCATTCGGCAGCGTTGTGGAGTACGCGAGTAGGGCGAGGGCAACTCCGTAGGCGATGGCGCTCAACGCTGGGAGGCGGCGCTGTCGATCGAAGAGGATCGCGGCGGCACAGATCCCGAATGCGAATGAGACGGTGAACTCATAGAGGTTTCCCCACGGTCCGCGTCCAACAACAATCGCTCGCGTGATCAGCGCGATGCCGAGAGAACTCGTCGCAACGATCGCGAGCGCACCGCTGATGGCGCTTAGCGGGCTTGATGACTCTGCATCAGTCGGCGCGCCGCCATCAAGGTGGACCGCAAGGTTGCCGCGAAGCGCTGAAGAGCTTGGCGCCAGGCGCGGGGTCAGGAGTCGATCACCTTGGGCGACGAGGACGAGGTGGGCGACGACAAGGGCGAAGGCGCCGACGAGTGCGAGTCCGCCAACAACGACGAGGTAGAACGAGAGGGTAGCCACTTATGCGCGCGCGGCACCGCCCGGTGGCGGAGGCGCTGGTGGCCCTACGCGGATCGGCGTACGGGCTCGTAGCTCAAGGCCGCAGGCGTCGCAGGCGCTTCGCTCGGCCAGGCGCACCGCGAGGCAGTTTGGACAGGCGATGAGCAGGGGTTCGCCTGCGAGTGAGCGCGTGCTGCCGCTGGGGTAGATGGCGGACTCAGCCGTTGAGTACGGGCGACCTGGGGGGAAGTGTGGTCGTCCATCAGCGCCCAGTGGCGCTGCGGTTGGAGCGGCCGCACCAAGTGTCAGCCGCGGCCCTGGTTTGGTGATGCCCAGCAGGGTCCAGATCCCGCCCGTTGATACCAGCCACAGCACCACCACTGGCGCGACGAAGAGGGGGAGCAGGCGAATCAGCGCCGCCCAATCTGGCGTCACGAGCGCGGGAACGATCGTGCTCAGCCAGGTGAAGAGGTCAGCGATGCGCGCGGCGATCTCACTCATATGTGGATCCTAGCGGGGGCGAGGCGGACGCGTCGCTGGACCGCGTTTCTTGGTTGCGCCTCGGCCTGGTCGCCACCGCCGATCCTCGTCACTGGCTAGATCTCGGTGAGCGGTAGGTCGCGGTCCTGTCCCACCGATGCTTGGTGGACGTACCCCCGTGCCCGCAACTGGGTGGCGAGGTCCAGCGCCAATTGCCTCGCGGAAGTGACTGGCGGTCACCACGGATACCCCACGGGCCCGACAGCGTGCAGCGAGATCTCGGTCGTCGGTGATGACGACGATGCGGTCGGCGGTCGCCGGGTCTGGTGTGCCGATAGCCGCAACGATCTGGTCGTCGGCCGAGCGGGCACCCCCGTCGCGGAAGACCTCGATCACCACGCCAACTGCGATGACGCGGCGGAGTGCGGCCTCAAGGGAGTTGAGGCGACCGACGTCTCGCCCTCCGATCAGGTTGTTGCCGTCCACCAGCAGGCGCTTCGCATGGCGGAGGGTGACGCGTTCCTGCTCTACCATCGCCTCATGCTCCTTTGTGTTGATCTCGACGGGGTGGTGTATCGCGGCAGTGAGCCGGTTCCTGGCGTAGGACCACTCCTCACGGAGCGCGTCGCGAACGGCGACCGCGTGATCTATGTCACCAACAACAGCTTCCTGCGTCGTGTTGAGTATCGCTCACGCATTGAAGCGTGTGGTGCACCACTCGCCGAAAATGGCATCGTCACTGCCGCCTCAGCCGTGGCGCAGCAACTGTTGGATCAAGGGTTCCGCCACATCTTGGTCTATGGGGCCGAGGGCCTCGCCGCCGAGCTGCGCGACGCCGGCCTCGACGCGTGTCGAACCGCCGAGTTCGACGGCCCTGAGTCACTCTCTCACTGGGGGGTTGATGCTGTAACCGTCGGGCTCGATCGTGAAGCGGACTGGCACGACCTTGCCATCGCCACTGACGCGGTCCGCGCCGGGGCGCCGCTGATCGTCCCGAATCGCGATGCCAACTATCCAGACCCGGGTCGGCTGGTTCCAGGGACCGGAGCTGCGGTGGCCGCGCTTGAGGCAGCCACTGGGGTGCGTGCGATGGCAATCGGAAAGCCAGAGCCCACCCTCTTACTGCAGGCGGCGTCAATCGACGGGAGTGACGTTCGCGATGCGATCATGATTGGCGACTCGCCGGCAACGGATATCGCCGCCGCAAACGCGGCGGGATGTCGATCGATCCTGCTCATGACGGGCGTCGGCGCGGGCGTTGGCGCGATGGCGATTGCGGACCTGCCTGCAGCGCAGCGACCGACATGGACGGCACGAACGGCCGCGGAGATGGGCGAGATCTTGATGGCCGTTACCGCGGATGGAGCGACGAGTGGCAACTAGCTACCTCAACCTGTGGCGAGAGGCGGGGCACGATCGTCAGCCCGGGAAGACGGGGTCGCTCCCAGCACCTCTCGATCGCCTTAACGGCGAGGCGCTTGCGGCGCGCAATGGCGCCCACCCGCTGGCCTTCTTGACCCCTACCGATCTGCTGACGCCAAGCACCGATGCCATCTCCGGATCCATCACGGTAAAGCCGGGGAGCGTCGTTGGCGGTGAGGTCCATGCGACGCTTCGCATCCGCGCGTTGAAGGAGGTCGCTGCTCGTGGGACGCGCGTTGCCGTCAAAGGGTATCTCCTTTGGCCCCTCCGCCATGATGGGCGCCTGGACTGAAGGAGAGGTCACTCTTGATGTCGACCCGGCACCGCCAATCGCTCCTGGAGGACACCTACGCGTCAACGTTCATTGGCCGAGCGCTGCAGGTGGACGCGGCGCACGGGTTGAGCTCTACGCTGACCTGAAGGCTGCACCGCCGGTGCGCATCGCGTTCACAGAGCTACCAACCAGCGAGCTCGCACACGGGAGTCTGGTCACGCTCGAAGTTCCGCATGACGTGCCACCGGTATTTGATGGGGCGGGCCTCTCGCTGCGCTATCGCATTCGGGCCCTCATTGATCGACCGCTGCGCAGCGATCTCGCAGCGGAGCGGAACGTGGTGATCGGCTAAGCAAATCCGTGCAACGCGGTGACGGCGATGTTGGTGCCGAATCCAATGATCAACATCTGGCCGATTAAGCGCGTCGCGGTGATGGCACGTTCTGGCAGTAGCCGGCCCGCTGCAGCGCCGATCGCTCCAAGGAGGAGTTGCCACGAGAGGCTCGCCCCCGCCGCCCCGACGGTGAAGGCGACAGCGTTGAGAGGTTCGCTGCCGAGACCTGGGAGTCCGATCGCGAGCGCCAAGAAGTAGAGGATGGTCGCCGGATTCATGGCGGTGAGAGCGATGAATCGGAGGTAGAGCTGGCGTGCCCCTCCACGCACGCGAGGATCGGCGGTCTCCCGTGATGCGACCCGTGACGCTCGTAGGTCGAAGAGCCCGCGGACGCCGATGGAGATCAAGATCGCGCCTGAGAGCAGCTGGAGCGGGTGAAGGGCGACGGCGAGGATCTGGTTGAGCAGTCCACCCAGCGCAAGCGCAAGCGAACAGAAGAGAAGGTCAACGGTCGCAGCTCCGGCCCCTGCCGCAAACCCCCGTCGAAGCCCACCGATCATCCCCGTCTCAATGATGAGCACCGCGATCACGCCGACCGGTACCGCAATCGCATACCCTGCAACCATTCCCGCAAGCAGTGCGCCGAACATCGGAGCATCATAGAGTGGAGCGGTGACCTGACCAGGTCCCAAACGTCGGAGCGGAGGGTGTATGGCACGAGTCTTTCTTACAGGTGCAACCGGGTTCGTTGGGAGCCACGTGGTACCCGCCCTACTCAGCGCGGGCCACTCGGTCACGGCGTTGGTCCGGAGCCAGGTTCGAGCATCCGCACTCCAGGCACGTGTGGCGGCATCTCCAGGCAAGCTTGAGACACGCATCGGGCATGTCAACGATCGGGCCTCAATTGATGCGGCTATTGCGGGGTGCGATGTGGTCGTGCACCTCGTGGCGCTGCCGCGTGATTGGAACGATGGTGCCGACCTCGAGCGCGTCAATGCGATCGGCACCGCGACGGTCGTCGCCGCAGCTGAGGCGGCGGGGATCACGCGATTTATTCATCTCGGTGCGCTCGGAGTGCAAGAGCGGCCAGAGCTTCACTATGCCAGCTCGAAGGCGCGCGGCGAGAGCATCGTTCGCGACTCTTCGCTCGATTGGACAATCCTCAAGCCGAGTCTGATCTGGGGTGAGCGCGATGGCTTCTTCAACATCGTCGCCGCGCTCGTCAAGGTTCCAGCCCCCGCGGTACCAGTACCCGGAAACGGTAAGAGTCGATTTCAGCCCGTTTGGGTTGGCGACGTAGCGCGCGCCATTGTTCAGGTGATCGACTCGTCGAAGGGAACGATCCACAGATCGTTTGAGCTCGGCGGTCCTCGTTATTGGACCTACGCCGAGATCACACGTGAGGTGGCGCGAGCGCTAGGGAAGCGACGCATCATCATCCCGATGCCCGTGCCGCTCATCTCGCTCGTTGCGCGAATATCAGAAGCGATCCGTTTCCCATTCCCCGTTGCAACAGATCAGTTGCGCCAGTTGGCGCTGGATAACATTGGGGCAACCGACGCCGTTGAGCGAGAGCTTGGTTTTGCTCCGGTCGACATGGGAGGTCGACTCGGCTATCTCAAGCGTAAGGTAAGCAAGCAGTAATCGCGCGTAGCGCAAGGGGGTTCGGATGCGAATCATCGTCACCGCGAAGAGCGCTTCGGCTAACGCCGGCGTGTTCGTCGCCCCAGTATTCAGCGATCAGCTCGACGCCCCCCACCTCAGCGAGGTCGATGCCAAGAGTGGTGGTCGTGTTGCCGCGTTGCGAGCGATTGGTGAGGTGACTGGAGGACGCTACGTCAGCGTCCTGACCAGTGCTGGGCGGCTCCCCGCGGACCACCTCTTGCTCGTCGGAGCGGGGGCACGTGCCGACTTCGGTCGGCAAGAGTTGCAGCGATGGGCGGCGGCGGCGACACGCCGATTGGCGGGGCGTAGGGTTATCCGCATTGCCGTGGATGCCACGGGGATCATTGCCGCGCTCACCAGCACCGCGCCAGCCCTTCGGGCGGAGGGTGGTGCATCGTTTGGCCCGGGTCTCGCCGCCGATAGTGTTGGCCCGCGAGACGCGGCGATCACTGCCGTTGACTTCATCGTCCGCGGGGTGATCGACGGGTCATTCCATGAGGGAGTTGGGGGCAAGAGCGTCATCGAATCCAAGCCTGCGCCGCTCTCGGTGCTCGAGATCATCGTGCCAAACGGTACCGATCTTGCCGGGGCTCGTGAGGGCGCTCGTCGGGGAGAGATCATCGCAGGCGGAGTTGAGCGCACGCGGCGCTGGTCAAACTATCCGGCAAATGAGATGCCACCACTCGGCATCGCGGAGGAGGCGCGCGATCGTGCTCGAGCCGTTGGACTGCGAGCTACGATCATCACGGCGACCCAACTCAAGCGCATGGGCGCCGGCATGTTGCTGGCCGTTGGCAAAGGTTCGAAGAATCCACCATGCCTCGTCGTGTTGTCGGGCGGAAAGCCCGGCGCAAAGGATCCGCTCGGTCGGCGGCTCGCGATGGTCGGCAAAGGGGTCTGCTTTGATACGGGCGGCATCTCACTCAAGCCACCCGCGGAGATGGAAGAGATGAAGCACGACAAGAATGGGGCAATCGCCGTCCTTGAAGCGGCAGCTACGGTTGCACAGCTTGATCCGGGCCGTCCGATCCATGCCCTCGCTGCCTGTGTCGAGAACATGCCGGGCGGTAACGCGACACGACCCGGCGATGTTGTCACCGCACTGAATGGCAAGCGCGTGGAGATCACCAATACTGATGCAGAGGGACGTCTCATCCTGGGCGACGCGTTGCACTATGCAGAGCGAGAACTCTCAGCGACCCATCTTGTCGACGTGGCCACCCTAACGGGAATTGCCTACTCGGCCTTTGGTGGCGAGGTAGCAGCTACCTGCGGCACTGATGCGGCACTACTCGATGAATTCCACCTCGCCGCCCGTCGAGCCGGTGAGGTCTATTGGCCATACCCGCTCGCAGATGCATATGTGAAGAACATGTCGGCCTGGTCTGCCGATTTCCAGAATTCGGGTTCTCGTGAGGCATCCCTGATCCGCAGCGGCCTCTTCTTGCGCGAGTTTGTCACGGTCCCGTGGGTCCACCTCGACATTGCCGGGACGGCCTATCGTCGCAGCGCCACTCCGTTTGCGGGGCGAGGCTCTACGGGTGCCGCCCACACCTCGCTCGTCGAACTCGCCATGGGGGGTGGCGTTCGCCGCTGAGGCTGATACTCTTTCCAGAGCGGAGGAGAGGAGGTCAAGGATGGAGCACTCGCCTGCGCTAACGCATCGGTTTCGCACCTGGCGTGATCGACTGAGCCTCCTCCTCGCTGTCCCTCTTCTCGTTGTCGGACTCGGACTGGCAGAGGCGGGTCCCGTTCGCGGCGACCCACTCGATGATGCGCTGGCGCAACAGAAGGCCCTCGCCGCTCAACTCGCCGCCCAGCAGAAGGCCCTCAATGCGCTGATCGCTCAGCAAGGTGCCCTGAGCGCCCAATTAGCTTCAACGACGGCCGCGCTTGCCAAGAACTCGGCGACGCTCACGAGCATTACTGCCCAGGTGGCTCAGCTCAGTACCGCCGTGCAGCAGGCTCAAATCGGATTGAACAAACTGAGCGCCGCAGTCAACGCGCTTGACGTCGAGATCAATCGACTCGTGAAAGAGCAACAGGCGAAGGCACGCGACCTTGCCGCTCGGGAGGCGATCCTGGCCTCCCGCATTCGGGAGGCCTACATCGCCGATCAAACCCCACCGCTCTGGATCTTGTTGTCGGGGCAAAGCTTTACCGACATCCTGCTTGACATCGCTGGCTTCAACACGTTGGGCGCTGAAGATGTCAAGCTCGCCGATAGCATCAGTAGGGACGCAGCGCGCCTCGCTGCAATTGAGGAGCAGGTTCGCGCGAATCGTGCTGAAACAGAGCAACTCCGAGTCGCCGCTGCGAAGCAGAAGGCGGCGCTCGACAAGCAGGTGTCCCTCCTCAACGCTGCGAAGGCGCGACTCGCCGCGGCGATAGCCGCACAGAAGAAGGCGATTGCCGCACAGAAGGCGGCAATGGATAAGTTGATCGCAGATAAGAAGAAGCTTGCGGCTGCAGTCGCAGCCCTGAAGGCAGAGGAGGCACGCGTCACCGCAACTGTGAACGCGTTATTGAAGGGACAGTTCGGCTCAGGGCTCCCGACGGTGTACCAGGGCGGGTGGACGTGGCCGATCGTCCACAACGGTTCAGGCTTTGTGAAGCCGGTTGGCGGTACACGCCCGTACATCTCGCAAAAATTCGGCTGTGTCAGTTGGCCGATCTATCCGAAGAGCTCCGCCTGTCCAAAGTCGTACCCCTATCTCCATAACGGCGTGGATATCGCCGCCTCGCCAGGTACGCCGATCTATGCAGCGGCGGCCGGGAAGGTGATGATCGCGGGGATCTGTAGCTACTGCGTGGTGTGGCGAGGGATGCGGCCGCTCGCCTGGATCTGGATCGCTCATTCGAAGAGCATGGTGACCATTTACGGTCACATTGGCGATGGCAAGGTTTCAAGCCAACCGAAGTGGCGCGTCAAAGCTGGCGATATCGTGGCCGCCGGCCAGCTCATCGCCTTCGTCGGCTCAACCGGGAACGTCACAGGGCCGCACCTGCATCTCTCGCTCCTCGTCAACGGCAAATATGTCTGCCCGCAGAAGTATCTTCCTGGGGGAGTCTGCTCTGCGTACTGATCGCGCCGTTGCCGTCATCCTTGCGGGCGGCGAAGGGAATCGACTCGGCGTTCTCTCTGGCGTTCGTGCTAAGCCAGCCGTGCCATTCGGTGGCAAGTATCGAATCATTGACTTTACTCTCTCTAATTGCGTCAACAGTGGGATCGGCGACGTGCTTGTCTTAACGCAATACAACCCGAGATCACTCAATGACCATATCGGCCGTGGGCGACCATGGGACCTCGACCGCACGATTGGCGGCGTGAGAATCCTTCAGCCCCAGGTTGGTCGCGGCAACACTGCCAACTGGTATCGAGGTACGGCCGATGCGGTGCTGCAAAACCTTCGCGAAATCGTCGCCAACGGTGCCGAGACCGTTCTCGTCCTTTCGGGCGACCATATCTACAAGATGGACTATGAGCGATTCATCAGCGCACATCGCCGAAGCGGTGCTGACGTTACTGTGGCCGTTCGAGAGGTGAGCCTCGACGATGCACGGCGCATGGGGGTCGTTGCCGTTGATGGCCGGAAGCACATTACGGGCTTCCACGAGAAGCCGAAGCGCCCGACCAGCCGACTGGCCAGCATGGGGATCTACGCATTCACCGCTGAGGCACTGGCAACGTGGCTCGATGAGAGTCGCCCCGACTTTGGAGCCAACGTGTTACCCGCGATGGTCGCGGGCGGTGCCAAGGTCATGGCTCATCGATTCCGCGGCTACTGGCAGGATGTGGGCACCCTCCCCGCCTACTTCGAGGCGAACATGGACCTACTTGCCTCGAAGCCGGAGCTTGATCTGTTTGACCGTGACTGGCTCATCCTGACGCGCTCGGAGGAGCGCTCACCAGCGCGGATCGGAGGAGAGGCGCGCGTGGAGCGATCCATGATCTCGCACGGCTGCGTGATCGAGGGAACGGTGGAGCGAAGCCTCCTGTCGCCAGGTGTTCGTGTGGGCCGCGGCGCGGTAGTGCGGGACAGTATCATCATGTTTGACGCCGAGATCGGCGCTGGCGCCGTGATCGATCACGCCATCATCGACAAAGAGGTGAAGGTGGGGCGTGCCGCCAAAGTTGGGGTCGGCGAACTCCCTGGTGCGCCGAACCGTGCCAACCCAGAGATGCTCGCGACAGGATTAGTGGTAATCGGTAAGCAGGCGCAGGTCCCTGACGGCGCCTCCGTGGCTCGCAATGTCCTCGTCGACGCGGAGGCGAGCCTAAGCGATTGGCCAGATGGGGGTGTGGTCAAGGCTGGCACGACGATCAAGGCGGGAGGAGCATGGAACCCGCGTCGCGCTCTGGTTCGGTGACACGGCTCAACGTCGCGAACATCCCCGCACTACTGGAGCGTCACGGCATTTCGTGTCCAGCACCGCATCAGCGCGATGAGGCGACGGTCTGGGACCTTGAACTGGATGGCGAGCGTCGCCGGGGTGTGCGCGTGACACTGATCCATGATGCCCGCCCTGGTGGGGTCATCATCGTGTGGGCCCACCTCGCCCCGCCGCTCGGTGATGGACTACGAAAGGCCTATCGTCGCCTCTTGGAATGGAACGACAAGTATCTCTTTGCCAAGTTCGGCCTCGCCGAAGACGGACGCCCCATCTTGAGCCTAGAGTTGCGCGCGGAAACTGCCACCGAAGCTGACCTTATTGAAGCCGTGGCTCGCGCAGTGTTGATTGCGGACCGCCTCCTGGATGAGACGGCGGCATGGATTTGGATCGGAGGCCGCGTCCCAGCGGACGACGGCGCCCCGCGCCGAAACCGAGAACTCCTTGCCGCTCACCCAGAACTCGCCGATCGGCTGGAGGGCTAGTCTCCGACGGTTCCGCGCAGGGCTATGCTTCTCATATGACTGAACGTGATCGGCCCACGCGCCCCGTACCGCAACCCCTCCCTGCGCTGCTCACAGGCGAGAACGCCGACGTCTATTTTTTGCGGACAGAGCGCGTGCTTGAGGGGGAGGGGCGCAATCCGATTGTCACTATGGAGGTCTTCTGCCGTCGGAGTGGGGCGACCCTCTGCGGCATCGATGAGGCGAAGGGACTCCTATCGATTGCACTTGAGGCCGATGCCGCCGCGGGCAAGGCGAGCCTATGGGCACTAAAAGATGGTGACCTAATTGAGGCGAAAGAGGTCGTCATGCGCATTCGAGCCCCATACCGGTCGATCGCGCGGCTGGAGACGGCCTACCTGGGCATGATGGCGCAGGGAACCGGCTGGGCAACCGCCGCTCGTGCCATCGTTGACGCAGCGGCACCGACACCTGTGATCGCATTCGGCGCACGGCATGTGCATCCCAATGTTGCGGACCGACTGGACTATGCGGCCATGATCGGCGGTGCAGCCGGCGCTTCAACGACGGCGGGCAGTGCCCGAGTCGCCCGCTTACCTGTTGGCACCATGCCGCATGCGTTGGTGTTGATCTTTGGTGACACCGTTGAGGCGGCCCTCGCCTTCGATCGGCAGATTGATGAAGACCTTCCGCGCATCGTGCTCGTTGACACGTTTCGTGATGAGGCAGAAGAGTCTGCACGTGTTGCAGCTGCACTTGGAGCCAAGCTTTCAGGCGTTCGGCTCGACCGAGCGAGTGAGCTGGGCGGCGTCACTCCAGACCTTGTGACAGAGGTGCGAGGTGCACTTGACGCAGCGGGTGCCGCCTCAGCTCAGATCGTCGTTTCAGGAGGGCTCTCGCTGGAACGGATTGCTGAATTCAAGGCCGCCGGCGCACACGTTGACACCTATGCCGTTGGGAGTGCCATCTCTGGCGTTCGCCCGATCGATTTCACCGCTGACATCCATGAGATCGATGGGCGACCGATTGGCAAACGTGGTCGCCCATCGGGGGTGAGTCCGTCACCACGACTCCGCGAGGTAGATCTGGCTGCATGGCGCGCCGCCCTCGTCCCAGCGACGCGGTAGGATCTGACCATGAGTTTAACGATTGAAACTCCAGCCGCGGATGCCCGCGATCTCCTGACGCAGAGCGAGGCCGCCGCACGTGCCACCGCGGTTCGTGAAGTGCGATACGCGCTCCAACTTGATCTTGCGCCGAACGCCGAAACCTTTCACGGCGCGATAACGGCACGGTTCATGCTCGAGGCGGGGCATGCTGGCTCGCTCTTCCTCTGCTTCCGCGGCCGAAGCATTCATCGGCTCTCGCTCAATGGCGTCGAGATCGCGGCACCCGATTGGAACGGCTATCGGCTTACCCTCCCCGCGAGGCAGTTGAAGCCTGGCGCTGAGAATCTCCTTGAAGTTGTCTACGAGAACGCGTATGACACGGGTGGGGACGGCGTCTTTCGCTTTATTGACCCCGAAGATCACGGCGAGTACATCTACACCAACTTTGAGCCCTATGAGGCCCATCGGATGGCGCCGCTCTTTGATCAGCCCGACATTAAGGCCAAGCTCTCGCTCTCTGTGACCGCCCCAGCGACATGGCGCGTCTTCGCCAATGGTGCAGAAACGTCGGCGCGCGCCGAAGGTTCTGACCGCACGCTGCACACCTTTGCCGAGACCCCACCGCTGGCGAGCTATCTCTTCAGTTTCGCCGCTGGGCCCTTTGTTGGTCGACGGTTTGACGTGCCGATTCCGGGTCGTACGGCCCCCGTGCAGGTAGGCCTCTGGTCACGAGGCTCGCTTGAGAAGCACCTGCCGTATGACCTGTTCCAGAAGATGACGAGCCAAGCCTTCACCTTCTACGGCGAACTTTTCGGCCGCGAGTATCCATTCGAGAAGCTGGACCACGTTTACTGCCCCGAGTTCAATGTCGGGGCCATGGAGAACGTGGGACTGATCTCATATACCGAGCGCTACATCTTCTTGAGCCCACCGACACCGAGCGACATCACCGATCTTGCCGAGGTGGTCTTTCACGAGATCGCCCACATGTGGTTCGGCAACCTAGTGACGATGCGGTGGTGGGATGACCTCTGGCTCAATGAGTCGTTTGCAACGTATGCAGCCGCCCTCTGCCTGACAGAGGGATCGGAGCACACCAGCGCCTGGCAGGAGTTCAATGTTCAGCTGAAGCGCTGGTCTCTTGTTGAGGATGACTCGCCAACCACCCATCCGATTGCGGGAACCGTGGCCGACACCGATCAGACGTTCCTGAACTTTGATGGCATCACGTATGGGAAGGGCGGAGCGGTGCTGAAGCAACTCGGAGCCCGGCTCGGTCGGAAGGGTTTTGCTGCGGGCCTTCGACTCCATTTCCAGCGACATGCGTTTGGCAACGCGACCCTTGCCGACTTCCTCGCCTCGCTTGAAGAGGGGAGCGGTGTGGCACTCGCGGACTGGTCAGCCCAGTGGTTGCGAACAAGTGGACCGAATCGACTCGGGGCCGTGATCACCCCAACTATGGACGGATCCATCGGCGCCCTCACGGTCACGCAGGAGGTGGTCTCCGGTGACAACGTCCTCCGCGAGCATCTCATGCGCATCGCCTTGCTGTATCCCGACAGCGGGAGCGCCGTCACCATTGAGTCGCATGAGGTCCTCGTGCGCGGCGCACGTACCGAAGTCGTGAGTGCGGTAGGACGACCTCTGCCGCTGGCGGTGATCCCCAATCATGACGATCTTGCTGTCGGGAAGCTCGCTTTTGATGAGCCGACGCTTCGCTTTGCCGAGGCGCGCCTAGAGGCGATTCCAGATGGGCTCTTGCGCCAGCTCACCTGGATGGGGATTTGGGAGCTCGTGCGCGATGGTCGGTATTCAGCCGCGCGTTATGCACAACTCATCATTGACCGGTTGCCGCATGAGAGCGACTCCTCCATCGTGCAAGGGGTTGTTGAGTCGACCATCGGTAGCCTTCTGCTGCGCTACCTCCCGGACGGTGAGCGTGAACGTTGGGGGAGCCGCATCGTTGATGCGGCGCGCGCTCGATTGGCTGAGGGCGGGAGTGAGGGAATGCGCATCGTTTGGTCCCGCGTCATGGTTCTCGCCTCCGTGACCCCGCGTGATGTCGAAGAGACCTGGCAGGTTGCGGTCGGCGAAACTCCACTGGAGGGGGCCGAGATCGATCAGGATCATCGCTGGTCGCTGCTCGTGCGCGCTGCATCGTTTGGTGCCCCGAATACCGCTGAACGATTGTCGGCAGAGGCGCAACGCGATCCGAGTGATCGTGGCGCTCGTGCCCTCCTCGCTGCCGAGGTTGCGGCGCCGAGCGTCGCAGGAAAACGCATCGCATGGGAACGGATGTTGCGCGCAGACGGGTACGGGAGCGTTCGCAAGACCCTCGCCGCTGCCAGCGGTTTCGCCTGGCCTTGGCAGCGCGAGCTTCTCGCGCCGTATGTCGCGCAGATCCCAACGGCACTCTTGGCTCTTGGATCTGCCGATGCTACGTTTGCTCGTGACCTGGTCACGCGAAGTGCATCACTCGGCCTGTGGGGCGCGCCCTCATCTATGCTCGCCGCCGTCGATGCGCTCTTACAAAACATCGCTGACCCGATCTACGGCATCCCGCCAGTTGACGCGGCACGCTTGCGTCGCTTCGCCCTGCTTGAACGTGATGGCATGGTGCGAGTCTTGCGGCAGCAGAGCAGCAGCGTGCAGTGAACCGATATCACTCCGCCGCGTCGAAGGCGGCACTAGCGCGACGAGCGCTCCTCCTGCTC
This sequence comes from Candidatus Aquidulcis sp., assembly GCA_009919005.1. Classification (GTDB taxonomy): domain Bacteria; phylum Chloroflexota; class Limnocylindria; order Limnocylindrales; family Limnocylindraceae; genus Limnocylindrus. Next base: position 36,314 of record RGCW01000004.1, read on the forward strand.
GCGGTCCTCGCGCTCATCAGTGCGGGAACGGTGATGGGGTACTTCTCGGTCTTAGATCTTGTGGCGATCAATCGGGCAACGCCTGACGATGCGACTCAGGCCTTCGGTACCGTCAGGGCGGCGAACACACTCCTCCTCATCGTGATCCCCGTGGTGTGGGTGGTGATCCTGCGTTGGTTGCGTGCCAGCCTTCAGAACGCTCACGCCCTTGATCTGCCACACCCAGTCGTGCCGTACGGCAAGATCAATCGGATAGTGGCACTCTGCGCGCTCCCAGGGCCGTTGATCGGCCAGCCGGGGCGACTCTTGGCCATGCACACGGAGAGCCTTGCAGGCTCCTTTGGTGGAACGGGAGCGTCACGGCGGCGCGCGGATAGCGGATCAGCACGATGGGCCGCCCGAATCTCCGTGGTTGTGGCGCCCCTCTGGGTGGGTGGGCTGATCACCTCTCACTCCGATCACCATGCGGTGATCTGGGTTGCCGCAGGATGGGTCTCGCTGAGCGCTGTCGCGATCCTGTTGCGCCAGGCAATCGCTGCCGTGCAGCTTGGTGAGGAGCTGCAGAGTGCCTTGCGCGCGGCGGAGCAGCGGGATCGCTCCCGCGCAACCAGGTAGCGGCCACGGTGGCAACGCGGCGGCTCCTCCCGCGCAGCGAGACCGTGATGGTCGGCGCCATCCTGGCCAGTTCAATCGTCCTAGCGCTTCGCGGGTGGCTCCTCTTTCGAAGTGGTGACAACATCCTCGCCTACGCAGCGGACCCAGGTGCCGCTGCAGCGGGAATCCTCGGGGAGCAGTTGGCCCTCTCCGTTCTCCGACTTGTCGCGGTAATCCTTGACGTCGCCGCAGGGCTCGCGGTGCTAGGGTGGACATCACGGTTGCAGCACGAAGGCCTGCTCACCGTCGGTGAGCGACGACTTGCAATTCTCGCCGGTGTTCTGCCGTGGAGCCCACTCTTGCTCGCGCAGTCGATCGCGGCACCCCCTGTGGCGCTACTCGTCTTTCTCGGTCACGCCATTTGGGTCGGAGTAGCTGCCGTGCTCCTGCGACGCGCGCGCGACGCACAGCTCATCACCACCGGGCCATATCACGCAGGCGGCGTAGTCGCTGTTCTCCTCCTCGGATCTTGGATCGTTGGCGGTGCCGCCGCACCCTGGGTGTACGCCCAACCGTCGCTGGGCATCACCGAGGCGTTAACCGCAAACGTTCAGGCGCAGATCAACGAGATCGTCATCGCACAGCGGGTACGTGGGCTCGTCATGATTGCCGGCGGGGCCTTCACCCTGATTGCCATAGAGCCACTCATGCGCAGCGTTCGTTCCGCCGTCACCCGTTTGGATGAGCGTCTGCAGCGACTCCGCGAGGAGGGTTAACGCGTCAGCTCGGCTGCCAATTCTTCAAAGACGCCTAGGTAGTGGTCGGCGTCCGCCGAGTTCATGGCGATTGAGAGTGTCCACTCCTCATCGCGACCAGGCGTGCTGAAAATCCCCCGATTCATGTTCCAGAGCCACACCAGATCGATTAGCTCTTTCTGTTGCGCCGACTTGTAGGTGTCATAGTCAACGACCTTTGATTGGGCAAAGGTGATCACCCCTTTGGACTCAATCCCCACCGCATACGCTGCGAGCCTGTAGCGATTGATGATCCCCTGCGCCCCGTCAAGGAGTTGATCGTTCAGGCGACCGAGATGTGCGTAGGAGTCGGGGGTCATGACGCGCTCTAGGTTCGCGCGCGCTGCGGCCATGGCAAGCGGGTTTCCGTTGAAGGTGCCCACCATGTACACGTCACCTGAGTCAACCGCCGACCACATCTCATCGGTGCCACCGATCGCGCCCGTTGGGATTCCTGCGCCGAGCGCCTTGGCCAAGCAGACAAGGTCTGGCGTGATGGCAAAGAGTTCCGTTGCACCGCCAGCGGCAACGGTGAGGCCGGTCTTCACCTCGTCAACGATCCAGACGACGCCAAATTTCTTGGTGATGCGTCGAACTTCAGCGAGATAGCCTGGTTCTGGCAGGATCACGCCGCAATTCATCATCGCGGCCTCCATGATCAAGCAGGCGGGGAGCCGCCCCTCGTGCTGCAACGCCGTAAGTCGGCGCTCCAGAACTCCCGCGTCATTGAATGGGACCGCGGTCGTCATTTGCGTCACTGCGTCGGGGATCCCTTTGCCATAGGCGATCGACGGGTAGTGTTCGCGATCGGTACCCTCGTAGACCGAGAGACCGATGTCCACCATTACGTAGTCGTGGTGGCCGTGATAACTGCCAAAGATCTTCATCACACCATCGCGACCCGTCACGGCGCGCGCCAACCGGATCGCGTCCATGGTCGCCTCGGAGCCCGAGTTGACGAATCGCCAGCGTGGGAGTTTCCAGCGGGCGGCGAGGTGTTCGGCCACGACGTACACATCTTCTGTCGGTGCGGCGAAGTGCGACCCGAGGCGAATTCGTCGCTCGACCGCCTCAGTGATGATCGGGTGCGCATGCCCTTGCACCATGCTGCCGATGCCATTGTGGACGTCGAGGTACTGGTGCCCATCAACATCCCAGACGTACTGTCCCTGGCCTCGCTCGAGATAGATCGGCCATGGCGCGCGCTTCTGGTAGCTCGAAGAGACGCCGCCGACCAGCGATTGCTTGGCACGAGCGTAGGCGGCCGCGGAGGCCTGGGTGCGAGCATCAAGTCGCTCAGTCTCGCGCGCCGTCAGTTCACGAACCCGTGCCGGGTCGATCTGCACGGTCGGCCCCGTGGAGGGTTCGGCGCGATGGGGGGCGGGCGTCGAGGTTGGTACCAGGTGTCGAAGCGGTGCGATCGCCATATCCATACATCCTTCTCTGCGGATTCCGCAGTGCGGACCGCTGTGGGGGCGATTCTAGCACCTATAGGGGGTCGAGGGTGCGGATATCGCAATCCACGAGGGATTTCCGCACGAATTGTGCGGGGGAGGGGCCTCCTAGCGGCCGGCCAGGCGCCCCGCCACGTCAATGGCGATCAGGCTCTTGGCATCAACGACGGCACCCCGCCGAACCGCCTCAACCGCGTCTGCGATCGTCAATCGCACCGCCTCGATGGCCTCATCCTCATCGGGGCGAAGGGCGTTGGGACCGGCATCCGAGAGTTGGAGTGCCAGATACAACTCCATGCGCTCACTCGTGAAGCCGGGAGCCGTGTAGAAGCTCTGCAGATGCTGCCACTGAGCCGCTCGTAGCCCCGTCTCCTCTTCGAGCTCTCGCTGCGCAGCGGTCTTAGGTGCCTCGGGGACGCCAGCCCGGACGTCAAGGGTTCCAGCAGGTATCTCAAGCAAGAGCTGATTGGCCGGGGCACGGAACTGGCGTACGAAGAGCAGTTCGCTCTCGGGAGTGATCGCCTCACGAGTCGCCGCATCAATGGCGAGAATCGCGACGGCACCTGGGTGCCCCACGATGTACCGAACATGCTGATCGCCACCGTGGCGTTGCACCGTCGTGCGTCGCCACTCCATATAAGCCGCGTGCATCACCAGATCTGACGAGAGTACGACCTCGTTGAGATCACCCGGCTCCAAGAGTTGGGCGAGGCGCGCACCAAGCGCGTCAGTACCGAAGCGCATCGTCGGTTGCGTGATCAGCGAAGTGCGGCGCCGGTAGCCGAATCAAATAGATGCAACTTGCTATGTGCAAGTGCGAGCTTCACCGTGGCGCCACGCGGAGTCTTGTGCTCTGATCCGACGAGCGCAAGGATGTCACCGCTCGATGTTGAGAAGTGGAGCAGCTCTTGAGCACCGAGATACTCCACCACGTCTGCGGTGAGTTCTAGTTGCGAAGCGCCCGTGCCAGCAGGTCCGAGTTCAAGGTGCTCTGGCCGGAAGCCAAGCGTCACCGTCGTTCGACCCTTGAGCGCCGTTGCGCGGGCATCATCGATCTCTATCGTGATCTCGCCCGATTGAACCCGTCGCCCGTCAACCGTGGCTTCGAGGAGATTCATCGCTGGTGAGCCGATGAACCCTGCCACAAAGCGATTGACCGGAAGGTCGTACAACTCCTGCGGGGTGCCGACCTGTTGCAGCCTCCCCTCGCTCATCACCGCGATTCGGGTACCCATCGTCATCGCTTCAACCTGGTCGTGGGTCACATAGACGACGGTGGTCTTGAGCCGCGCATGGAGGCGTAGGATCTCGGCGCGCGTCTGAACTCGTAGCTGTGCATCCAGGTTTGAGAGAGGCTCGTCCATGAGGAAGACCTCGGGCTCGCGTACGATCGCGCGACCGAGGGCGACGCGTTGGCGCTGGCCTCCGGAGAGCTCCTTCGGCTTGCGAGAGAGCAGCTTGGTGAGGTCAAGGATGGCTGCCGCCTCGTTGACCCGTCGCTCGATCTCACCCTTGTCGATCTTGCGCAGCTTCAGGCCAAAGGCGAGGTTCTCTCGAACGGTCATGTGCGGGTAAAGGGCGTAGCTCTGGAAGACCATGGCGATGTCGCGGTCTTTTGGTGCGATGTCGTTGACGACCTTGTCGCCGATCCGCAGCGTGCCGTCGCTGATGTCCTCCAGACCGGCGATCATTCGAAGTGAGGTGGTCTTCCCGCAGCCCGATGGGCCGACCAGCACCATGAACTCACCGTCAGCGATCTCTAGGGAGAGATCCTCCACGGCGAGGACTTCGCCGTACCGTTTGGAAACGCCATCAAATGTGACCGTGGCCATCAATCGCCTCCTTGCTGGCTGGCCCCTCTATGGGGGCATCCCGCCGCTAGGCGAGTCTATCAGCGGCGTGGGGCCGGTGGCCGCGTGAGCCGAATCAGGCGCGCTGCACCCCGGTGGGCATCTCTTTGATCCGCCAGACTGGGCCAAAGAGGAGTGGGATGAAGGCGAGTGACGCCCCAATCCCGCTGATGAGGAGGGTCTCCCGAAGGCCAAGGCTGACGCCGATGATCCCGCCGATGAGCGAGCCGATGGGCATCGTCCCCCAAACAAACCATCGCATCGTTGCATTCATGCGCCCCGCCATCTCGGGAGGGGTAAGTGCCTGGCGGAGGCTCACCTGATTGATGTTGTACAGGGTCCCTGAAGCCGCGCCCGCAAAGAAGCCACCCCCGATGACGAGGGCATTGAGAAGATCGTTGCCAGGCTGACAGAAGGCGAGAAGCACGACGAGCGGCCCACTCCACGGGACCGTCAACACGATGGTGCGTCCAACCCCAAGACGCTTGGAGATCCGATCTGCCAGGAGTGCGCTGATCAGTCCGCCCGCGGAGCCGAGCGTGGCGGCAAAGCCGATGAACGCTACCGAGAGCCCCAGCACGCGATACGCAAAGATCATGGTTACGGTGTTGCCGATGCTACTGAAGAGGTTTGAGGTTGCCGTGGCGCTGCCGATCGTCCGAAGGGCAGGATGTCCAAACACATATCTCACCCCTGCAGCGATCTCTGACCGCAGCGATCCTCGTGGCGTGGCGCTCTTTGGAGCGCTCGCATCATTCAACTCTGCAACTGACTCATGGTGTGGCTTGATCGAGAAGATGAAGAGTGCGGAGAAGACGTAGGAGACCGCATCGATGATCACCGCCATCGGTGCCTTCACAACGGCGATGAGCGCACCCGCGACGCTCGGGCCAAGGAGTCCAGCAGCTGAGCGACTTATCTCCAACTTGGAGTTCCCTTCAACAAGATCCTCCTTGGGTATCAGCGATGGCAGATATGCCTGATAGGCAACGTCGAAGAAAACGGTCAACGTACCGAGCAGCAGGCCGATGATGACCAGTTGCGGCACGGAGAGCACCCCCAAGACGTACGAGGCCGGGATCATCAAGAGCAGTGCGGCTCGCCCAAGGTCACCAGCGATCAAGACACCGCGGCGCGGGAGTCGATCGACGAGTGCCCCGACGAGAAGCCCCAGAAGAAGGAAGGGGAGCGTATCGGCCAGATTGATGGCGGCGATGTCGAGTGGGCTTGCGTTGAGCAGCTGAATCGCCACGATCGGCATGGCGAGGTTGCTGAAGTTCGAGCCGAGGTGGCTGATCGTCTCCGCCGCCCAGAGTCGAAGGAATCCAGGATCGTTGATCAGACGGCGTCGGCCTTCGGTGACTGACAAGGGGCGCTCCTTTGGTGAGGTGGGGTGGCCAGAGGGAATTGAACCCTCATCTGCGGCTCCACAAACCGCGGTCCTAACCATTGAACGATGGCCACCAAGTGAGCCGCCATCTTACCCCGAGGCGAGGGGGGTGGGGCAGGGTAGACTGGAGGTGAGGGTTGACCGTTGATGGCGGCGCCCGAAGGGAGGGTCATGATGCAGATTCGACGCGCGATGCCCGCAATGGGCCGCATTCCTGCCGCTGAATACGGCGTAACGCTCGGCGACTTCTTCTTTCCAGTCTTCCTCGGAGAGCGGCTCGGCTCGCGCCTCCAAGGGCTGGCACTGGCCGTCGTTGGCGCGGCGATCGTCGCCGCCTCCGCGCAGATCGTCATTCCAATCCCTGGCACGCCGGTGCCGATCACTGGTCAAACGTTCGGCGTCCTCCTCGTCGGTGCGGCGCTCGGCGCGCGACGCGGCCTCGCCTCGATGGCCCTCTATCTCGCCCTCGGCATCCTGGGCGCCCCCGTCTTCCGCGAGGGGAGCCACGGTGTTGAAAAATTCTTCTCGATCACTGACGGCGGGGTATTCCAATTCGCTCCAACGGGCGGCTACCTGGTCGGCATGCTCTTTGCTGGATGGATCGTCGGACGCCTCGCCGATCTCGGTTGGGATCGCAGCGTGGTGGGGACGATCGGTGCCATGGCGATCGGCAGCATCGTGATCTACAGCGTCGGGGTGCCGTGGCTTGCCGCGGCCGCACAGCTTGATCTCGGCCTGGCGATTGAAAAGGGGGTCACCCCATTCCTTCTCGGTGACGCAATCAAACTTGCACTCGCAACAGCGGTCTTCCCTTCGGCCTGGTGGTACGTTAACCACGGTCGCAGCGACGGTCCGCGCTGAGTCGTCAACGACACACCTGATGCGGCGGCCCATTCGCGCCGCACTGCTCGCCATTGACCTCGGGAGCAGCTCAGTCAAGACCCTCCTGATCAGCGCGGAGAGTGGGGCACCGATCGCGATCGCTCGCCGCCCCACGGGCAGCGGTTCCGATAGCGTTGAGCAAGATCCCGAGCGTTGGTGGCGCGCCATCTGCGCAGCAACAGGTGAGGTTCTTACTGCCGCCACGATTGCAGGAGGCGAGCAGCTTGAAGTGGTAGCCATCGGCGTTGACGGACATGGACCATCCTTGGTTCCCGTGCGCGCTGACGGGAGGGCTGCGGGATTTGCCCTGATGTGGCGCGACCGCCGCTCCGCTGACGACGAGGTCGCCCTCGCTGCCGCGCTGCACCGAGGCGGATGGCTGCTCGGTGAACTTCCAAAGGCACGGTGGCTAATTCGGGAGCGCCGTGAAGTAGCGGCACAGTCCGCTTGGCTCCTCTCGTCCTGGGACGCGCTGACATACCGTCTTACTGGTGTGGCGGTGAGTTCGTTTTGGGATCCAGCGCGCCGCGTCTCGTTAGCGCAGCGCAGCGCACTCCTCGGGCTCGGTCTTGATGATCGAGCACTCCCACCAGAAGTCGCTCCTGGGACGAAGATCGGAAGCCTTCTGCCCGGTCCAGCCTCAGAGCTCGGACTACCGGCCGGAGTTCCCATTGCCGCTGGCACGAATGATGGCCTCGCCGCAGTCATCGGCGCTGGCTTGACGGTGCCCGGAATCGGCGTTGATGTTGGTGGGACTGCGGGTGGCGTCGCCGTTTCAGCTACGCGAGCGGTTGCGACCCACATTGCTACGGCGCACCCTGGCCTCCTCTGGTCGGGACCAACCCCGACGCCGTTTGGCGACGAACGCATACTCGGCGGCGCATTCGCCGGCACTGGTCGCCTGCTGGAGTGGGTTGTCACCGATCTGCTCGGACGGGATCCCGCCGCGGCGACCGATCGACGTGCAGACCTTTTTCGCGCGGCCGCAGCCCTACCGATCGGAGCACACGGCTTGGTCGCCAAGCCGATCCCCTCATCTGGGTTTGGGAGCCCGCACTCTGCTGACGAGGTATTTGTCGGCAGAGCGTCACATCACGGTCCAGAACACTTCGTGCGCGCGGCAATCGAATGCGGCGCGATCGCCATCGCCAACCTACTTGCACCCGCACGTGCAGCGGGACTCCCAATTGATGAGATTCGACTCTCAGGGCCAGCGACTGGCGCCGCACCAGGTCCACTCTCGGGGGGCGAGCCAGTCCCTGCCGCGTTGGTCCAGCTTCGCGCCGATCTCTTTGAACTCCCGGTCGTGATCGGTCAGAACACGGAAGCCTCCGCGGCCGGCGCCGCAGCCCTTGCCGGTGTCGCCGCAGGCGTGTTTGCCGACCTCCGTGAGGCGTCAGAGGCGGTCGCTGCACCAGTCGTCCGCATCGCGCCACAGGCGAATCTCCGTGACGAGGTGCATACCCTGCGAGAGCGCGTTCGCGCACTCGCGGTGGAAGAGGGAGCGAGAGGCGCGGGTCGCCGCGAGGACTAGGCCTTGCGCTTCGCCTTCGCTTTTGACGTTGATGATGTGGCACCCCTTGGCTTCACCGCTGTGGCGGCCTGAACGGCACGGACGATCTCGGCCCGACCCGCGGCGGTGGTCGCGGCGGCACCATCGGCGAGTGGGAAGTGGCAGGCAACGTTGACGCTCACGTCTCGCGGCGTTGCGACAAGCTTCGGCTCCTCGGTAGAACACTTCTCGGGATTACCAAGTTGTTCGCGCAGCCAACAGCGTGTGCGGAAGCGGCAGCCAGAGGGCGGTGCGATCGGCGAAGGGATCTCGCCCGCTAGGATCAGTCGATCTTTCGCGTCGTGTGCATCAACCTTAGGCACAGCCGAGATCAGGGCGACCGTGTATGGATGTTGAGGCTTCGTGAAGACGCGATCCACAGGTCCGACCTCTACGACTTTCCCGAGGTACATCACGGCCACGCGGTCTGAGAAGTAACCGACCACATCAAGGTTGTGGCTGATGAAGAGGTAGGTCAGCCCTTTCTCATTGCGCAGATCGGTCAGAAGATTCAAAACCTGGCTCTGAATGGATACATCTAGTGCGGAGACCGGTTCATCGAGCACGATGAACTCGGGGTTCACGGCGAGGGCACGAGCAATGCCGACACGTTGCCGCTGACCACCCGAGAACTCATGGGGGTACCGAGACGCGTAGTTCGGGTCGAGCCCAACAAGGTCGAGTACCTCTCGCACTCGCCGCTCGCGCGTGCGAGGATCACCCAACTGGTGTGCAAGCAGCCCCTCCTCGATCTGATCTCCGATCGGGAGGCGTGGATTCAGCGAGCCAAACGGGTCTTGGAAGACGATCTGCATGCGCTTGCGCAGCGCTCGCCGGTCGGCGATGGAGAGCTTCTTGATCTCTTGGCCATCAAAGGAGACGGTTCCTGAGGTGGCTGGCTGTAGCCCGAGTGCGACACGGCCGAGCGTTGTCTTGCCAGATCCGGATTCGCCGACGAGGCTGAGCGTTTCACCCTTAGCGATCTCGAGGTCGACGCCATCCACTGCGCGGACTGCGAGCGGCTTGCGGATGAGTGGGATTCCACCGCGTACTTGGAAGTGGCGGGTGACACCCACCAGCTTCAACAGGTCATGCTGATGTGCACCCTTGCTAGCCATCAGGCTGCCCCCTTCGTGCGCGCTGGGGTCTTGCGCTTGGTTGCCGCCGATCCATCAAGCACCTCTTTGGTGCGAATGCAGCGGACAAGGCGCCCCGCCGCGAGCGGTTCTAGCGGCGGCACATCGGTCGTGCAGGCCTCAATCGCGTACCGGCACCGAGGGGCGAACCGGCACCCCGCAGGGAAGGCATCTGGTGAGGGAACCATGCCGGTGATCGTGCTCAGCTTCTTACCTCGCGCAGCAAATGATGGGATTGAGGTGACAAGGTCGCGCGTGTAGGGGCTCGCAGGACCGCGCAGCACATCGGCGGCGTTTCCGGTCTCCACGATCTGCCCTGCGTACATCACGGCGATGCGGTCGGCGGTTTCGGCGACAACTCCAAGGTCGTGGGTGATGAGCAGTAGAGCGGCACCTCGTTCTGTTGTGGTGCGCCGAAGCAGGTCTAGCACCTGTGCCTGAATCGTGACATCGAGCGCCGTGGTTGGCTCGTCGGCGATGATCATTGACGGCTCACCCGCGAGCGCCATGGCGATCATGGCGCGTTGGCGCATTCCCCCCGAAAGTTGGTGGGGGAACTGCTTCGCGCGGCGGTCTGGCTGGGAGATTTCCACCTGCTCTAGGTAGCCGATCGCCAGCTTATGCGCCTCTCTCCAGCTGAGTTTGCGGTGGGCGACGATCACCTCGGCAACCTGTTCTCCAATCGTGATCACAGGGTTGAGCGCTGAAAGCGGCTCCTGGAAGATCACACCGATGCCGCCACCACGTACTGGTCGCAACTCATCTTCGCTGAGCCCAACGAGCTCGCGACCCTTGAACTTGACTGAGCCCTCGATGATTGCCTGCTTGCGGCTGAGGAGAGAGATGATTGCCATCGCGGAGACGGTCTTCCCAGAGCCCGATTCGCCAACGATCGCGAGGCATTCACCGGCGTTCAGAACAAAGGAGACCCCATCGACGACGCGGAGGATGCCGCGTTGCGTGCGAAAACTGATCCCGAGCCCGTTGACCTCAAGGAGTGGCGCAGCGGTCGCAGCGCCTCGCTTGCTGGTGGCACCGCCCTTCACAGCGCTCATGCGCGACGCCCCTCTGGCTCAAGGCTCTCACGTAGGGCATCACCAATCATGTTGACCGAGAGCGACGTCATGATGATGAAGAGGCCGGGGAAGCCGATCCACCACCAGTTACCTTGTAGCAAGAAGTCTTCGGCGTTCGACAACATATTCCCCCAGGTTGGGGTGAGGGGTGAGACGCCGAATCCAAGGTAGCTAATGAAGGCTTCGCCGATGATCGCTCCGCCCACGGCGAATGGGAACGAGACGACGACTGGGCCAACGGCGTTCGGCAGCACGTGTCGAATTGCGATCCGAATAGGACGCACGCCAAGCGCGCGCGCCGCTTCAATGAATTCCATTTCGCGCAAGGCGAGTACCTGACCGCGAACGAGGCGCGCTGTGCCCATCCAACCGAAGACCACGAAGACGATGATGACGGTCTGAAGCCCCGTGCCTCCGAGGGCGCTGAGGATCTTTGCACCAACGATGATCACGAAGAGGCTGGGGATCGCCAAGAAGATATCGACCACGCGCATCAGGAACGAGTCGAGTCGTCCACCGAAATAGCCGGCGATGATGCCGACGAGCGTGCCGATGGTAATGGAGCCGACCGCTGCGGCAAATCCGATAAAGAGAGATGCACGCCCACCGTTAACGACAAGCATGAACACATCCAGCTGCAACTGTGCCGTCTCTCCAAAGATATGTTCAAGTGACGGACCGCGACCGAGGAAGACGTATTCGCTGGGCGTCGGAATCTCGCCAAGCTTGTATGGGGCGAAAAACGGTCCGACGACGACGAGTGCGAAGATGCATCCAAGGATGACGAGGCCCAACGGGCCTTGGCGACCCGAGAAGAAGCGACGACGCGCCTGTGCCCATGGGCTCTCGGCCTTCTGCACGCGCGGGAGCTCCTTCGCGCTAGCGCTTGCGGTCATAGTCGCACCCGCGGGTCGAGAACGGCGTAGAGCAGGTCGGAGATGAGGTTGCCGATCACCACCATGAGCGAACCGATGAGCAAGATCGCCATCAGGACTGGGTAGTCAAGTCCGTTCGTTGCTAGCAGCGTGAGCCGCCCAACACCAGGCCAGGAGAAGATCGTCTCAGTGATGAGCGCGCCGCCAAACAGGAACGGAAAGGCAAGACCAAGGTTCGTCGCGAAGGGGACGAGCGCGGTTCGCAGCGTGTGGCGGAAGATCACGCGACGGAACGAGAGGCCCTTGGCACGAGCGGTACGCACGTGTTCGGCACTCAGCGCATCAATCACTGAGGCACGAACGTAGCGGGAGTCACCGGCAACGCTGATGATCACGAGGGTGGAGACCGGCAGGATCAAATGTCGCGCGAGGTCAACGATTGCGGTTAGCGGCGCGGAGGCAAAGTACTGCCAATAGGCCTCACTGCCGAAGGCTGGGGAGAGTCGACCATCGGTCATGCCGCTCACCGGAGTGAGATCGAGCGTCACGGCGAAGATCCAAATCAACATGAACCCAAGAATGAAGGTCGGGAAGGTGGAGCTGACGTAGGTGACGGTTGTGACCGTGTTATCGAATTTGGAGCCCGCTCGGAGCCCTGTCCACACGCCCAAGATCACCGCCAGGGTGAGCCAGATCAGGATTGAGAGGCCGGCCAAGATCAGCGTTGGTAGCGCGGCCGAGGCGATCAGGTCGCCGACGGGCTCACCGTTTCCATACGAGTAGCCGAGCTCTCCATGAAGGATGCCGGTGTAGACGCCTGAGAGCGGGCTCGGCAAGAACGAGGGGAGACCTGTCGGTCCGACGAGGGCGTCGAGCCCGTCGGCATCGCGTCGGCATGCACCCAGCCATCGGCAGTACTGCACAGGCACAGGCTTGTCGAGGCCGAGCGACTTGAGGTACCCCTCCTTTTGAGCGGCGGTGTACTTCGGGTTTTCAGCGAATTTCTGCTCAGGCCCGCCTGGGGCGGCGAGGATCAGTGCGTAGATGAGCACACTCGATCCGAGCATGATCATGATGCCGAGCGCAATTCGTCGGAGCGCGTATTTGACCATCAACCGACCTTTCTACGGGTCTGCGTTTTCAGGAGTGTAGCCCTCTACCTATTCGGATGCCACCAGGGCGATAAAGCACTCGCCGCGAGTCCCTCCCGAAGGAGGACCCTCGCGGCGAGTGTGGTTTCTACCGGAGTAGAACCCTTACGTGCTCTTAGTTCGCAGCCGCGACGTCAAGCTCGTAGGCGTTCCAGATCGGGCCCCATGCCTGGTGGGCAAGGTAACCCGAGACATTGTTGGAGACCAACGTCACGTCGAGCCAGTAGTGCAACGGGATCACGACGGTGTTGGCCGCCATGATGTCCTGCACCTGGTACATCAACGTCTTCTGCTCCTCGACATCCACCGAGGTCTTGATCGCCTCAAGGGCGGCATCAAGCTCTGGGATGTTGACGAACTGATCGTTGCCGCCACCGTTCGCCTCAGTCTGGCTCGAGTGGTACGTGTCGTACCCGCTCGGCTCGACCGAGGTGATGCCGAAGGCATGCAGCGCAACGTCGAAGCTACCGAGTGCAAGGTTGCACTTGGTGCCCGGCGTTACGTCGCTGAGGCCGGCGAACAGCTGGCCGCCACCAGGAACCTGGTCAACGATGCCAGCGATACCGATCTTCTTCAGCTCGGCAACAAGCAGCTGGAGCTTCGCGCCACGGGTCGGCTTTAGCGTCGTGCAGAAGTCAATGATGGCTTCGGTCTTCTTGCCATCAATCACCTTGTCCACGATGCCGTTGCCGTTCGTGTCGGTCCAACCACCATCTGCAAGAACCTTGGCGGCCAACTCTGGGCTGTTGTCAGCCGGGATCTGGCTCGAAAGATCCTTGTAGAAGAAGAAGGCTGGAAGCTCCACGTTCGTCGCGATGAAGCCAGTGCCGCCCTCAATCTGATCGAGGTAGAGCTGGCGGTTCACCGTGTGGGCGATCGCCTGGCGAATCGCGAGGTCAGAGGCTGGGCAGCCACCACCACGCGCGTCGCGGGTCGGCAGAAGGCCCTCTGGGTCAGCCTCGGCGGGCGCGCCGTCGCTGCAGACCGTTGTTGAGAAGTTCGGGCGAAGGAACTCCACCGTGAACGATGGCAGCGTGCGCTGCTCATCGCCAAGGTCCTTGGTTGGAGCGTACTGGCTGCCGTCAAGGTCGGTGACCATGTCGAGCTCGCCAGCGCGGAACTTCGCCACGCAGGTCGACGGCGAACCGCAGACCACGTACTTCAGTCGCGCAAGCTTCGCCTGCTTGCCGTTGCGAGGATCCTTCCAGTATGGGTTGCGAACGATGACCGTCTCAACGCCCGTCGTGCGGCTCTCATACTTAAAGGCGCCGCTCGTTGGAACGTTTGGAAGATCCTTGGTGCGGTAGCCCGCGCCGAGGAGCATGTCGGTCGATACGTCGGTGGCCGGATTGCCACCAACCTGCGTGCCGATCGTGAACTTGCTGTAGTAGTGCTTCGGCGCTACAGCAGGACCGTACTTCAAGTTCTGATAGATCTTCGAGTAGTGCACGACCATGGTGTTGCCGTTGCAGTCGATCGCCGAGATGTCCTCGGTGCCAACCTTCGAAACGGCGGTGTTCTTTGGGTCCATGATCCATTCGCGCGCAAACTGATAGTCGGCGCAGGTGAGATCAACTCCGTCTGACCACTTCCATGGGCGCAGCTTCCAGGTGACGGTGGCGGCATCGCCGTTCACACCAGGAACCTGAATGCCACCATTGGCCTTCGATGGAGCCTCTTCGGCCATCCATGGCTCGAGCTCAAGCTTCTCGTTGAGTCGAAGCAGGCCGTCGTGTGTCGCACCAACGATGTTCGATGACATCACGGTGCTGTAGTAGAAGGGGTTCAGCGAGTCCGCGTCCTGATAGTCACCGATGAGCAGCGTTGCTCCCGTGACCGTCGAACCGGTCGACCCGCCGCATGCCCCGGCAACGATTGCGGCAGCGACCGCAAAGGTTGCGAGTAGCGACCTCTTTC
>RGCW01000031.1 GCA_009919005.1 Candidatus Aquidulcis sp.
GGGGGTTGCGGGCTTTCGTGCCATCGTGAGAATATCTTACCATTTCCGGGTAGGGCTTTACACGGGCCCATTTTCCCCGGATATTCTGGGGGTCTCTTTACCCGTTTGTCCGGGCGGTCACCACCACGGCGTCCGCCAGCACTTCACCGGTGATTCCATCGGGTGTCAGGACGAGGAGCCACGCCCTGTGGGGGTCGTGGTCCATCGGCTCCGGGCGGATCCCCACCACCACCAGGGGCACCCCCGGCTGCAGGGGCCCGTCCCCCACCACGGCGATGCCGGAGGATGCACCGTCGGGGTCCCACAGCCACGTCTCCGTGGCACCGTGCGGGGTGACCAGGTCGCCGACGCGGCCCCGCTTCGGGTTGAACATCCTACTCCTCCCGGACGGTGAAGGCCAGGAAGGTGAGGGCGCAGGCCGCCCACAGGATGGCCGCTGTGCGGTCGATGCTCCCTGCGGCGTAGGCAGCCAGGCCGACGCAGCAGCCTGCCAGGAAGAAGTTGAGGGGTCTCATCCGGGGGTCCATGCGTGCCTCCTACAGGGGTTGGAGCGTGTTGAGGTCGGGGACGATGTAGACGGTCGCCCCGACGAGGAAGGTGTGCCGGAGGTGGACCACGTTGCTGCCCCGGTCGGGGGTCCGGACCGGCCCGACGTAGACAGCCAGTGTGCCCGACGGCAGCGTGCCGGCCCACCAGCCGGGGACCAGGTACGGGTGGACGGGCTGCTCCACCCCCGCATCGGTGAGCAGTGTGTTGAGGGGGGTCTTCAGGACGAATGGGTCCCCCGGTTCCGGTGGGGTGGACATCCACTCCGGCAGCGCCGCCTCCGACGAGAACCTGTAGACGAAGGGCCGGAGCCGCGGAGCGGCGGCCACCTCCGGCGGCAGCTCGGCGGGGCTCTTCCACACCACCTTGTTCCTCGTTCGCCTCATGGGACCATGGTACACCCCCGTCGGGGCACTTTACACGACAGCAGGAATATTCGGGAATAATTCGATGGTGACAAAGCCACGTGAATATTCGTGAATATTCCTGGAATGGTAGGTGGTTACTCAGGACCCCGGTCGAAGGGTCCCTTTCACCTGCCTTATAATTCGTGCGACCCTTCGTCCCGGGTCCGACCGCACGCTCATTGTTGTCCCCTGCGTTCTATATGTATTGCAGAGGACGGACGTCTTCACAGGAGGGGGATCTCCGAGACGGGATCGTGCCCCTCCACGGCCATCCGACGGCTGCGCACCTCGTGGATGATGGCCATCATCACCAGCCACTTCCGCTCCTTCTTTGCCCGCTTGTCGGGGACCGGCATCCCGAAGCCGGCCGCTCCTGGCTTCTTGTTCTTCAGGAGCCGGGCGGCGGCCCTCGCCTCCTTCCGCCACGCCTTGCGGAACTTTCGGCGGAAGGTCCGAGACTCCTCCGGCGACATCTCCCTCAGGGCCCGGAGCACGTCCCTGTTGACGTCGTCGGCCCCCAGCAGGGGGACGATGCCCATCTCCATGGAGACCTGCAGCCGCAGCATCCGCTCCAGTTCGTCAGACATCAGTCCCTGCTCCTGCGGTTGGACCACTGCACGTACGACTTGAGGCACTCCAGGCGGACCCTGTCGAAGTCCTCCCGACCGAGGGACAGCTCCAGGCGGCGGGCCAGCCGCCAGCCCCGGTGCCACGCCTCGAACTCCTCCTCCAGGACGGCCAGCTTGTGGACGAAGGTCCGCTCCACCCCCTCGGCCATCGCCGCCGAGTAACCCATCTTGAACCGATCGTCGTCCCCGTTGGACGAGGACACCAGGTGGTGGCCGCACTCGTGGAGGAGGTAGACCAGCTGCTTCCGGGCGGGGGCGTGGGCCGAGATGGTGACGCGTCGGGTGGCCTCGTCGTAGACCCCTGCTGCGCGTTTTCCGAAGACCACCTCGACGCCACGCCCCCGGCACCACTCCACCACCGACTCCAGGTCGGCGATGGCGTACTGGTCCGCTGCCCACGCCGCTTCCGCTCGATGGGACGGCCGCCCCTTTCCGGCGGCGCGGCGCAGGCGAGACCAGGACCTTGCCCGCCAGGCGGCGGGGTCGAAGTGCTGCATGGGGACTCCTCTCCCTACATATTCACTTCTTCTTCGATTTGGCGGTGGTCGGCACTCCCGTGCCGCCGGCCGGGGCCTTGTGGCCGAAGACGGCCATCACGTCGCCGACGCACCACTTGTGGACCTGGCGGGCCAGGTCGAGGTTGTCCACCCCGGAGCCGGCGGTCAGCTTCGACCACATGGCCACCTTCAGCTCGCCGGGCAGGTCCTTCATGAAGTCGCGGACGTTGGGACCGGTGGCGTCGTCCAGCTTCTTCAGCTTGCCGGTGACGTGCTCCGCCACCTTGTCGATGAGGCCGAGGAGCCGGTCCTGGCCCATCTTCTTCACCTTCTTGGCGACGGTCGGGTAGGACTCCACCACGTCCTTGCCGGACACCTGGTTGTCGGCCGTCTTGGCGTAGGCGTGGAAGGCGATGGTGGCCTCGGTGCCGACGTAGCCGAGGCACAGGGGGTAGAAGACCGGGTCCTCCGGCTTGTCGGCCACACCGGCCGCCGTCAGGGCCTTCGACAGGCGCTCCCAGGAGCGGCGGCTGGGGGTCACCTTGCCGGGCTCGGAGTCCCGAGGGGCGTCGAGCCACTTCTCGTCCTGGGCGATGAAGTCCACCACGAACTCCGCCAGCTTGCCGTCCCCGCGGGCCCACACCAGCCAGTCCTCCGCCGTGGGGGTCAGGTCGACGGTGTAGAACCGGTCGAGGAGGGCCGGGTCCATCTCGTTGACCGTGTAGGCCGCCGAGGCGTTGACCGCCGCGAAGACCCGGGTCTTCGGGTGGAGCTTCCAGCCGTTGAGCTCCCGGTCGAGGACGATCTGGAATGCTGCCTGCATCACCTCCGGGGTGGCGCGGTTCAGCTCGTCGAGGAACAGGACGGTCGGCTTGCGGCAGGCGTCCTTGTACCAGTCCGGCGGGTTGAAGCGGGTCACCTCGCCGTCGGTGGACGGCAGCCCAATCATGTCACCCTCACTCATCTGGGAGAGGCGGCGGTCGATGACGGGGAGCCCGAGGCGCTTCGCCACCTGACGGACCACCTGGCTCTTGCCGATGCCGTGGGGGCCGCGGAGGAGGATGGAGTCCGACTCCTCCGAGGGGAAGGCGGCGGCGACGGAGAGGAAGGTCTTGATGGACTGCACGGTCATGGGTTGCCTGTTTCCTGGGGGTTGGTGGGGTTGACTAGGCTAAGGTACCACAGGGAGGGAGGACTTTACACGAAGGTCTTCAAGATTCGCAGGCGATTATCCTGGAAGGGCCGGCGGTTGGGGTTGGTCTCCAGGCGGCGGACTTCGATGGCGATCTTGTCGGCCAGGTTGCGGCGGGCGGCGACCTCATCGCGGCCGCGGCCCGTGATGTCCATGTAGAAGGATCCCGGGTGCTCCGACAGGTAGCAGCGGGCCACCTCCTGGTGGTTGACCCCCACCACGTGGAGGGCGACGAAGGAACCGGACACCGTGTTGGTCGTGCGGGTGATCAGCATGTGACTCTAGTGTACCACCTTCCCTTGCGACTTTACACGGGTCACTTTCCGACCGGCGGAACATACCCTTCCACGTACAGCTTCTCCACCTCCCCCTTCAGGAGCTTGTAGGCCTTACGCCAGTCCCGGTGGAGGGCGTCGGCCACGAGTGTGGGTCCGATGCGGAGGGTGACGTAGTACAGCTTCGACGGTGACGTTCGCGTGCCGACGATCTCCGGTTCGTACTTCGTGCCGAACAGCTCACGGAACTTGAGGAACACCTGCTTCTTGACGTCGGGCTTGAACATGTGATGATTGTATCCTCTCAGAGTTCGACTTTGCACGGCTCGTCTTCCAGGCGGAAGTTGCGGGCGTCCTTGGGCCTACGCAGGCGGCGGTCCCGCATCCAGGTCGTCGTCGACCTGTGGCGTCTCATCATGGCCACCGCCACCGGATTCTGGTTCCTCGGTGATTTTTGCTTCTTCCTCATGGCCCTTCGAAGGTACCACCTTCGCCGCCAAGTTTACACGGCGGCGGTCTCCGGTGTCCTTGATGTCGGGCAGAGCCTCCTGGAGGTTGAAGGAGAAGAACTGGTCCTCAGTCTCATCCCAGACGTCGACGACGACGCCCCGGGGCATCTCGTGGATCCCGTGCACCCAGCCGCGGTGGATGGCACCCCACCGGACGAAGGCAACCCCGCCTCCGACCGGCACCTTCAGGGCGCCATCCACCGCGGCATCGGGCATCGAGACGAAGGCGTCCGCCGAGGTGGGGATCCTCACCTTCTTGACGGGCGGCGCCTTCGTCTTCGCTTTTGGCTTCATCTCCTTTCGTTTCGACACGGATCCCTCCTGGCGTTCAGTCGACCTTCAGCGGTTCCCAGCGGACGTCGAGCCTGTCCTTTGGCAGTCCAGCCAGCGACCAGCGGCTGGTGGCGTAGAAGTTGACCTTCGGCATGTGGGTCTTGCAGGTGCCCGCTGCGTAGGCCACCAGGGCCCGGCGTGGGGTGCCGCACTGCTCCACCATGGCATCGAGGACCTTCAGGCCCTCCGTGTAGCCGGCCCTGGTGTCGCACAGGATCCGCTTCGGGTCCTTGCCCAACCAACCGACGTTGACCTGCATGATGCCGAGCGACCGGCCTGCGTCGCCGACGGCGCACGGTTGCCATCCGCTCTCGAAGTAGGACCAGGCCAGCAGGAGTGCTGCCCGTGACTCCACGTCGTCTCCGAGGAACTTGTGATTGCCTGCGGAAACTTCCAGGGCCGCGGCGGCCGCAGCGAGGCCCCTGTCCGTCAGCTTCTCCTTGGAGGAGGGCTCCCGTGCAGCGAGCGTCGCGACGATGGTCGCCAGGGCGATGGGTAAGTTCGTCATAGTGTCATTCCTTTCGTTGTCTCCCCCGCGAGGGGGGAGACAATATAATACAACGACACACACAGATGTTTACCGAATTCGTCGATGAACTTACTGGGTCGAGACGATGAGGTCGTACGGCGGCACCGGGTGGTCCGCCAGGTGGAGGTCCAGCACAGCTGCCCGCTCCACGGCGTCGAGACGGGGCACGTCGTGCCGGTGGTCCAGGTTGCAGACGGGGCAGATGGAGTAGTCCGTCGGGAATGAGGGTCTCGAGGTGCGAGGCGGAGGTGACGACTGCATGAGGCTGCTCCTGGGGTTGCGGAGTGGTGAAGAGGGCCGGGATCGAACCGGCTGTGCCAGAGGCGGCGGATTTACAGTCCGCTGCTCTACCATTAGAGCATCCTCTCCGTGGCGTCCCCTGCAGGAGTCGAACCTGCGGCCTGCGCGTTAGGAATGCGCTGCTCTATCCGGCTGAGCTAAGGGGACAGTGACGTCAGAGCCGCTTGCCTCCCAGGTAGAACCACAGGTTCTTCATGAACTCCGTGTCCTGTGGGTAGCCGTTGGACTTCAGGAGGACCACGAAGCCGGCCACCTCGCCGGCCTGTGCCAGGGCCGTCAGGGATGCCCGAAGTCCTGGGTCCATGACCCCTTCCAGGGGGTCCGAGGACTCCTGTCTCGACTCGGAGACCCGCTCGAGGAGCTTGCTCCCCAGCCATGCGGCCAGGGAGGCTCCGAAGATTTTGCCCGTCAGGTTGATGTATGCCGCCATGGTCTCCTCAGAACTGCTGGATGCTGCCCTTCTCGTAGAGACCGGTCTTCGCGATGCCGAGGATGTACCGCTTGCCGGAGCAACCGAAGCGGTTCTTGGTGACCTCGAAGAGGCGCTCGCCGTAGGTCTCCGACTTCTTCTCCTCGTCGATGTAGAGCTGGGCGCGCATGTCCACCGCGTGGAGGATGGTCTGCTTCCCCGCGAAGTCCCCGTTCTTGGTGACCTGGCCGATGAACATGACGATGCCGTTGGTGTCCTTGGCCCAGTTGGTGAGGGCCTCGATGCAGCGGACCGGGGTCATGGAGTTGGTGGCCCCGTTGTACTTGCCGTCGTCGAGGGTCTGGAGGGAGTCCTGCAGGATGAAGACCTGCTTGCCGGGGTTCTTCTTGCGGAGGTCGTTGGCGTGCTTCAGGACGTCGCCCACCAGGGTGTCCTGCCCCACGAAGAAGCCGGACTTGAGGCCGAGACGCTCCACCACCATCTTCACCTGGTAGAGGGACTCCTCACCGGTGTTGTAGAGGCAGATGTGGCCCGCCTTCGTGATGGCGTCCGCCAGCTGGAGGAGGAGGGTGGTCTTGCCGGCCCCGGGGGTGCCGGTCAGCATCATGACGCCGGAGGGGATGATGCCCTCGCCGCCGAAGGCGTCGTCGAACCAGCCGAGGCCGAGCTTGATGCGGCGACGGAGGGCGTCCGGCACCGTGATGTCGTTGATGCTGGTGCCGCGCTTCAGGCCCTTGATACCGACGTTGAGGCTCATCTTCGACATGCCGCAGTCTCCTGTCCGGCCGGGGGTTGTTGGCGACCGGAAGACCATCCTACCATGTTGGGGTAGGGCTTTACACGAAGCTTGTTGAAAGTGACTTTCAGTTGTAGAAGGGCTTCAGGTCCACCTGCAGGAGGTGGAGGTTGGCGTCGGCCACACCCAGCAGGTAGGCCGCCGACTCCACGGCCGCCATGGTCTCCGGGCGGTAGGAGCCGGTCTCGGCCAGCTGCAGGGTCATGACGAGACCCAGGTGGTTGAGGACGCCGGTGGCCGTGTTCGCGAGGCGGACGATGTCCGCCAGGTGGGGTGTTTCAGGCATGGTGCCAGTATACCTCGATGGGTGTGGAGTTTGCACGATCACTTCGCGAGCTCTGCTTCTAGTTCACCGTCGAAGCCTCCGTTGCGGGCGGCCTCCCACAGGGCGGCCTCCATCAGGAGGGCCGACTCGGCGTCGATGGTGCCGTTGGCCCGGCCCAGGTACAGCTTGTTGAGGGCCGTGGCGAACCGCTGTGCGGCCGTGGGGTTCATGGCCCCAGTGTACCCCACCGGGGTGGAACTTTGCACGGCACCCTCGAAGGGCCGGACGGGACCGGTGCCCTTGCGGCCGCCGGGCTCGGAGCAGCTCAACTTGTGGTGCTCGCCGGCGGCGGCTCGGCACTGGGGGCAGGTGGGGGTTCGATTTGCCATCGGAAGTACACTTTACCACCTCGAGGGCCGGCTTTACACTGAAAGCCACTTTCAACAGCGATTAACAGGGCTGTAAATTTACAGGGGATTTACCCCCGCGCGGGCCCCCGCACCCCGGCCCGTTCCTTTACCGGCCCGTTCCGACCACCCACGTCGACCCAGGAACGACTTTCGGGTCCGGGATGGGGTAACCTATGGCCGGGGGGTTCGGATCAATCCTGGGTCGACGTGGGTGGTCCGGTTGACTTCTGTGAACGTGGGGTTACAGTTATGAACTTATTGCATATGAACTCCTGTTCACAGTGTAATCTCGAGTTCACAGGGTGAACGGCCGTTCACAGTGTAATCTCGGGTTCACAGGGTGAACCAGTATTCACAGTGTAACTTTTTGGTTACAGTATGAACGGCCGTTCACAGTGCTGAAAGTGACTTTCAACGTGCAAAGCCACCAGGTTCCATGGTAAAGTGGTACTCGATGGCAAACAAACGCACCGCCTACGGCCCCGGTACCTACCGCGTCCACGGCGAGCTCGACACCGACGCCCCGCTCCACGGCCGCCCCAACCCGAAGGCCACCTGGACCGTCGTCGTCAACCCGGACGAGTCCGGTGAGCAGTACTCCGAGGACGGGACCCACGTGTACTCGTACTCCGCGGCCGAGGAGCCGGCCGAGGTGCTCCGCTCCTGGGCCGAGTTCTACCGGTTCACCGTCAAAAAAGTCGCCTGACCGTGCAAAGTTCGACCCCGAAAGGGTATACTGGAACCATGGAAGCCAAACACCCCGTCTACGACGCGGCACCCTTCACCTGGAAGGGCGTGCTCGGCTGGGCAAACGCCTCGGCCCTCGGCGTCACCCGCGGACAACCTCCCCACATCACCCTGCCCCGCAAGGGCCTCCCCGTGACGGGGCTGTGGCTCCGGTCCCCCAAGAGCGGCCAGGCCATGTTCTTCCGCCTCCAGGAGGCCTTCCCGGAGTGCTGGCTCTACGTGTCCGACCGGGGCATCAAGCTGACGGTATACAACCACTGAGTGCAAAGTTCCACCTCGAAGTGATAGAGTAGAACCATGAAGAACACCATGACCCCCACCCAGTCCTACTCCGGTGAGAACTTCGACCGCATCACCACGCTGGCCCTCTTCATCGCCGACTGTGAGCGGTACAACGGGCGGGCGGAACCCCAGTACGGGTACTCCCGCGGTGATTGGCTCCGGGCGGAGGAAACGATCAAGAACTCCGCCGTCGGAGTGCAATCTTCAACCTCGAAGTGATAGAGTAGAACCATGAAGAACGTCATCCTCCCCGGCGACACCGTGACCCTCGCAGCCGAGAACGGACTCGGCAGTGGCAAGTTCTTCGTTCTCGAGGTGGACGACCGTGACGTCATCCACCAGCTCTACGTGGAGGGTTCCAACGGCGTACGCTGGTGGGCCCGCGCGAAGGGCGCCAAGGTCGTCCGCTGAGTGCAAAGTTCAACCGCGAAGGGATAGAGTAGAACCATGGAAGCCAACACCACCGAGCTCGCCCGCCTCATCGCCCAGGACATCCTCCGCCTCCAGCACTACCGGGCCTCGGGCCGGTTCAGCCCGCGGTACTGCGACCGGGGCATCGAGCGGGGCTGGGAGTACGCAGAGAAGCGCGGGGTGGTCGGCCAGGTCGCTGAGCTGCTCGGCGTCCGCGATCGCTGAACCGGTGCAAAGTTCCACCTCGAAGGGATACACTGGAACCATGGAAGCCAAGACCTCCGCGGAGTTCACCTCCGTCCAGCTGGACCTCCTCATCGACTGCATCCACGACCGGTTCATGGCGGTGTCCGATGGGGTCGAGCCCCACCCGCCGACCTCCAAGGCCCGCCTGCTGGACGAGCTGAGCCGTCTCCACGCAGTGGTCCAGTTCGCAGCCGAGCGAGCCGCGGCGACCCGCCGCTCCAGGGGACAAGCCTGACGAACACCAAGCAACCAGTGCAAAGTTCCACAAGGAAGGGGTATATTGGAACCATGGAACACGTCCTCAACGACCTGACCCACTCCACCGTCACCAACCTGCCCGCCGGTCGCATCAACAACGCCGACGCATGCCTCCTGCTTCTCAGGGAGCTGGGCGGATCCGCCACCACCGGCCAGCTCAGGGCCGGACTCCGTGCCTGGCGGCCCAACCTCGAGTTCACCTACCTCTTCAACACCTCCGACACCGGTGGTTACGGCTTCGTGGGCGGTGACTTCCTGTCGACCCACAATGAGGTCTACCACCAGGGCAGCGACTTCGACAACGGCCACACCAGCCGCCGGCGGACCTACTGGTACCGCTTCGGCCGCGGCAAGTACAACATCACGGCCGAGGGCATCCGCCGCCTCCGAGAGCTGGGCCTCAACCTTCCCACCGAGAAATGAACCATGGCAGCCAAGCCCTTCACCCTGTCGCCCAGCACCATCACCCTTCTCGTGGCCGCCGCGCAGGCGGAAGACCTCCGCCTCGAGGAGCTGACAGAACACATCTCCAAGGAGTGGATGGCTCAACGGCGGGCCAAACGCGTCCCTCGCACGGCCGCCCAGAAGGCCGCCACCGCCAAGAAGGCGGCGAAGACCCGGGCGGAGAACGCGGCCCGAGAGGCCGCCTGGAAGGCGAAGCTCGAGGAGCAGAAGGCGGCCGACGCCGCCCGCCGCGACTCCCTCCACCTGCCCTACCACGTGACCGAGGGACAGGTGGCCCCGAGCCCCGCGTACTACGAGCCCGCCGGCCAGCACGTCTGGGGGCCTGACGGCTTCTCCACCCAGAGGTACCGCCTCCGGAACGGGTACTACCACTCCACCTTCACGAAGGCATACCGCGACTCCATCATCAGGGGAGTCATCGTCACCGGGTGGTGCCGCAGATAGCCTACTTTCCCCGGTCGGTGGGATGTTGAAAGTCACTTTCAACAAGGTCGTGTAAAGTCGCCCTCGAACATGGTAGGATATTCTCACGATGGCAATCACGGTCACCACCTACACCAAGTCCTCCTTCACCCTCTTCGCGGGCCGGGTGCTGCAGCTGGAGCACGTGACGGAGACACGGAACCACTCGGACACCCTCGACTACACGGACCACCGGTCCACCGCCTGCACCTACGCCCTGGTGTGGCTGGGGACCCACGGTGTTCCTCCGACGGCCTCGGGACGTGATGGTCGTGCCCACGCCAACTGGGAGTCCCTCCGCGATCCGTCTCGTGAGCAGGGCGAGTTCGATGCGAAGCCCCGTGAGCTGGAGTACTGGGAACAGTTCGCCTGGGTGGACTGCACCAACCTCTTCACGTGGCGCGGATCAGACCACCGGGTCCCCGAGGTGGACGCCGAGATGGGCAAGGGCGGTGACCCGCTGATGTGGGCCAACTACCTGGCCTGGCAGGCGCACCAGAAGAGCCTCGCCGAGGCGGCCGGCGGGGCACCGTCGGCCTGAAGGACGCCAAGGGGAACGTGGCCTGGATCGACGTGGGCCACTGGGTGGCCTACCCGTCGGACAAGGTGGTCAAGAAGGCCAAGAAGTCGGCGGCGAAGTGAGCCGTGCAAAGTCCCCCTGCGAAGTGGTACACTGGAGCCATGGAGACCGCACCTCGATGAACCCACGCACCAACGCCCCCGCCGTCGTCGCCTCCGCCCTCCTCCCCGGCGACCGCATCGTCCGCCCCAGCACCCGGGTGCCCGCCACGGTGGCCACGGTGGACCGGGTCGACGGCGTGGTGGTCGTCACCACGGTCGGCGGCGAACCCATGGTCCTCCCCCGCGGCTCGCAGGTCTCCCTTCGCGTGTAAAGGCCCACAACCTCCTGATAGGATCTTCATCAACGATGAGCAAGCCCCTCCCCACCTTCCTCGACGTCGTCGCCTACCTCGCCACGGCGGACATCACCCCCGAACAACACGGTCGCATCGTGGAGGTCATCAACGCCCGCGTCAAGACGGCCCGCAAGACCGCGATGAGCTCCCTCTCCGTCCGCGTCGGCGACATGGTCCGGTGGACCAGTAAGTACGGGACGCCGATGCAGGGCACCGTCACCGGCACCGGCCGCACCCGGGTCTACGTCAGCTCCGACGGCCAACGCTGGAGCATCTCGCCCTCCCTCCTCACGAAGGTCTGAATCATGCCCGTCAGCTACAAGTACCCTCCCTCCCTCGTCCTCAACCACAAGGAGACCCGCCAGGCGGGCCGCTGCTACACGGTCACCACCTGGGAGGTGCGC
>RGCW01000032.1 GCA_009919005.1 Candidatus Aquidulcis sp.
GGGAGGTGCTCGCCGACGTGACCTACCAGGAAGGCCTTGGATTCCGGCAGCCAGGCGAAGTAGATCCGGAGCAGGCGACGGGCTTTTACGCCTTTAGAGATGTGGCCGCCGATGACGACCGGCTTCCCTTCGTGGTAGACGGTGTAGTCCTTCTGGAGCTTGTTCAGCGTGCAGCCCGAGGATCCTGCGGCGTAGTGAAAGCCCTTCTTCGCGAGGAAGGCTTGGCGTGTGCCCTTGATGCCGAAGTGTCGCTCGCGCAGGGCGACGTCCGCCAGAGCCATGAGGGCGTCGTAGGTGAAGTCCGGGTCGGCGAAGTCGGATCCGGCTGCCACCTTGAGGGCGTTGTCGTGGATGATCAGGAAGCCCCGGAACTCCGCAGCGGCGGCTTGGACCGCCTCAAGGTTCGAGGCGAAGCGGGCCGGCTTCTTGGCCGCAACGGGCGCTGCATCCTTTTGTGGCTGCGGCTTGGTCTCGATGACGGAGCCGACCAGGCCGGTCCCGATGAGGTAGCTGATCAGGGGCTTGAGGATGCCGGTCGCAGACGGGGAGGCGGCTAGCTCAACCTTTGGGCCGTGGACCTTGGCCGTGCACGACGGCTTCGGGTCGAGAGCATGGCGGAGGGTGAGGGTCTGCTTCGGTAGGTTCGACGACAGCTTCCATCGGGCGAACTGCGGGTGGGTGCGAACAAGCCCCTGAGCGCTGATAATCAGGTCTAGGGGCGTTACGGAGGGAGTGAGTAGGAGGGAAACCATGGGCTTCGTAGAATATGTATGCCGACCTAAAAAGAGTTTGTCAAGCCACCCGCCTCATGTTTTGCTGTGATCCATGACCCCCAACGACCGGATACTTCGAATCGGAAAGAAGCTCGAGAAAGACGGCCTAAAGGCCTTTGGAACTAAGACGCCCACGGGCCAGCCGGCTTACTTCCGGGCCTGCGGACTTCAGATCATCCCTAGCGAAGCTGAGGAGATCGACACTGGGAAGACCTGCCGGCTGATTATAACCCCCCTTGCGGGAAGCCTCTCCGCATTGGTCACGGACTTGATAAAGGCGCTTAAGACGGGTGCCTCTGGTGCCCAGCGAACCGAAGCCCTGATAGAGGAGATGAAGACGAAGACATTTAAGGACGCACCTCGGTCCGGGGAGTGGGAGGTTGTGGCAGCTAAGGACATCGTGAGCTCCGCGCTTAAAATCGCCGAACGAACCTTCTCCGAGTCCCAATCTGAAGAGCAGGATGATTGGTCGATAATGGACCCGTTCACGGGTGAGATTCACGAACACCGCCAGGAGCATTGGCGGCATGCCCGCGAAATCCTTGGCCGATATGCAGGACGTGGTAAGCCCAAGGCTGTTGGGCCTCTTCGGTCTGTCGTTTCGGACATCAGCGGCCCGGCCGATCGCCAACTGACTTGGCTAGAGGTTCGAGCTCATCTCGGTGTGGTGATTGGAGGGTATTGGATTCCTGTAGGGAACGTCACGCGGTTGACTGGACGAACTGCGCAGTTGGGGCTCACGAAAAACCTTCTTCGTAAGGGTTTGAGGCCCGATATCGCTCTGACTATTATCGCCAACGCGGGTAAAAGCCCCAAACGTAATAACTGATGAGGACTAAGGCAAAGACCCTGAAGGACATCGCGGTGGCCTTTTACGGTGTCACGAGCGCAGGCATCTTCTCGGATAAGAAGTTATCCGGTAAATCCATGGTCGATGAGGACTGGGCGACATGTCGCATCATCTATCCTTCCGATATCGCGTCGGAAGGTCCCTGGCGCGATTCCGACATCATCAAGAATGCAAAGGTGGCGCGTAGATTCGTAGAAAGGGGTAGGCGTAACCTAGACCGGAAGCATCTTCCGGCTCAGGGTATAATCGAGAAAAACAAAACAAGCTCGGAGCGACAACACCTCCTGGCAGAAGGGGATATTCTGATCGCGACACGCGGTCGTTACACGATCAGCCCTTTGGTATCCCGAAAGATCTTGGCGTCGGGTCCGGTGGTGGCAGGGCCTGATATCATAGTTGTGCGCACGAAGTCGGCTGCACCCGAAGTCGTCAGGAAGATTTTATTGAGGAAGGCTTCCGTGGATTATTTGACTAAGAACACCGTTAAAAAGGGTAAGGACGGGAGCAGCGTGCTGACAAAGGCCGTCATCATGAGCCTGAAATTACCCGATGAAATCGACGGCCTCCATTGGACGTTTGATGAAAGAGTGGAAGATTACGCACGTGACGCAGAAACGACCTCAGGACGCATAGCGGCCCTGAGCAGGGCCTTTGTCACCGCCGCACGATATCGCCTGGAGACTCGGCAAGAGACCAGCCGGCCCCATTTTTCCGCCGAAAGGTTTTCCTGGGAGGAGAAGGCGAACAGAATTGAACGCAATATTCTCATGCGTAGCGGTGCGGCCCACCAGGCCATCATCGACGCCCGGCCTTTAAGTCCATTGGAATTTTCTATAGACTGGTCTTGGAAGGAGCCTTTTGACAAGGAGCTGGCTGAACTCTCCGAGAGCCGAGATAAGTGGGCATCGGAAGGGCTTATCAAGTGCCTTGCCCAGTTCGCTGAGGGGCATCTCGAAGACGCAGATGCGAAGTTGCTTTGCGAGCTGCTGACCGGCGGCTCCGACCACGGGTCAGTTCGCGCTCATCTGGCTTCTGACTCCAGGTTGCTAGAGTCGACGACGCTCCTTTTGCATCGTGGAGATTATAGGGCCTCGTCCTCCAACGTAGGTCGATCGATTCGGCAATTGCTCGCTTCGTGCGTCAGGGGCATGGAAGACGTCGTGGTGCTTTCTGCGGAGACGGGGCACCAGGCAGCGGAAGCGACTATTGATAAAGAAGGCCCCAAGCGCCTCTTTTTGATTGAGCAGTACGAGCCCTACCGAAATTTTGCCAAGGCGCTCTGCGAATTCATTTCACCTTCAACGCAAGTCCGGTCGTCGGCGGAAATTGCCAGCGGCTTAGGGGCGCAGAAAGTAGATGCGGCCATCCTTGAGGCTTCAGGTACTGATGCGGACATAAAGGATGACAAGGTCGACCTCGCCTCACGTAAGCTCTTTGACTGGGCCAATCTTTGCCATCGGATGAAGGACGGCGGCAAGATGTTCGTCCATATTCCGTCGTCGCATTGGAAGTTGCTTGGCAGCATCAGCTCGAACATCTCGACCATCGTTCAGTTACCGCCGTTGCTTACGCCGTCGGACAGTGAGTATCGTCCGCGGGACGAATATGCCCCCTGCGACCAGGGCCTGATCCTCGTCGTCGAGGCAGGGTGGGGCGCAGGTAAGGATGTGAAACTCATTGATGCGACCATGCTTTCCGGCGGGGATGCCGCGGAGGCTTTTTCAGCCGAACAGCTTGAGGCTCTCCGTCAGGTAATCACCGGCAAATCATTGCCTTCGAAGGGGATACGCCAGATTGAGATTCCGAGAGACACCCTCTTCCGTAACTACAAAACATGGCCCGGGGTATCGAAGTTCTTCGGATCGAGAGCGGTTGCTCGGGATCTCGCGAATGACTTCACCCTCGAGACGATCGTCGAGGAGTTGAAGTTCTGCCACCTAGCTTGGAAGGCGTCTCAAGATGCGTTCCTCGAGAGCGCCGGCATCCGGTTCAGGTCCTAAGGTAGGTGAGCTCGCCGTCGGGCCGACTGAGAGAATCAGCCTATAACATTCTGAGGGATTTCCCGCGAGTGGCATGGGAATCGTTTGCCATTCATGATGAGGAGGTTAACTAGGTGTATCCCCTGTCAAAGGTCACCTCACTTTCGACTCCCTTGGCCTCATCCACGACTCCCAAAGGCAACGAAGTTGCCCGCACCGGCCCAGGTCGTTAAGCTTCGCTCGCGCCGCGATGCTCGGAGACCATTACTCCATGAGGACGCTTTCGGTAAGCTACGGGATCACCGGAGATATCAACGAGTTCGAATCCGCCGTCTGGGCTTACGTAGCATTGGAGTTTGGCGCAGGCGAGGACGACTATCTTGGGCGTCTTGTCGAGCAAGCGCTGGCCCGTCTGAGTCCGGACTTGAAAGACCCTGCGCGCCGACGCGCCGATTCGCTGATCGCAGAAATCCGGAAAAACAAGGGGATATACGAACAGCTTGTCGGGACGGACTTCTAGTAACCGGTGTCAGTCGTCCGTGTAGATGTAGAGGCAGCAAGGACCGATCTTTACATGCGTCGTGCATTGACCGCTAGGATTTGTTAAGTAGACGACTTCGCTCGTTTTAATCGGGGTTTTAGGCGAAAGCGCGTCAGGCGGACAGAACATGCTGGCGTATATCCATCCGTGGTCGCGGGTGCGGACTCGCATTCCATAGTGTCCTTTGACCGGATAGCTATAGACATGGGGAACTTCGAGTTTCCGCTCGCAAAGGTGCTTGAGCAGGGCGCAGTTTCCTTGGACGAAGAACTCCCAGGGGGCATTGACGAATGCATCCCAATAGGCTCCGACCTCGAAGTTGATCTCGCCTGCATCAAGGCGTTGGTTTCGTTCGACGAAAAGCTCGCTGGTATCCGCGACTTCGGAGATGGCGGATCGGATCCGGACGGCCAATTCCGTCTTAGCTGCCTGAAGGGACGACATTTCCGCCGCCGCTGACTTTACCATTTCATGAACATGCGGGTAAATCTCACATACAAGCAGGCTGGCATCGAAATCCTTTAATTCGATGTAATCGACGTCCACATTGCGATGCTCATATCCGACCTGCTTGAACTCTCTCTTGGTTGTCTTGAATGCTTGAGAGAATTTGCCAGGCCAGACGGAGTAGAATTTAGATGTCTCCTTGACGAAGCAGAGTCCTGACCTGCCGAGATTCCCTTCAGGTGAATAAAGCGAAGGCAGTCCGGGACCTACGTAGGCTTTCAGCCAGCTTGGTATTTTGCTGTCACTAGGGCTTTCCGGGTTCTCGTCTTTCTTGCCTTCCTTCCGGTCATCGGCCTGCGTCTTGATATATACAAATCGAATGTCACCGTTTTTGAAATCCAGGCCTGAAGACTTGGGCATCATGGCATATGGGGAGAAGTTGCTCAGCCATCCGAGTCTCTTCGGCAGCGATTTGATCAGATATTTTGAGCTTTCGGTCGCGGAAACCGGAACGACCCAGGGCTGCTGTGCGTTGGGCACCTGCCAGATGACCACCTGATCAATCTGAGTTCCGGATATGCCGACGTCGAAACGGATGTTGCGGACATACTCCCGCACGGCTTCGGCCAAGGTTTCGTATTCCGGGGCTTCGATGGCGCCGCCGCGTTTGTCCTGGGCGAAAGATTCCGCGAGCGTTTTCGCTATGTCGAGAAGGCGCTTCTTATGGCCGACTGCTGCCGCAGCTGCCTGGGCTTTATCCGAGATGGCTTTCAGCTCGTTTTCGCCGTCCTCGATTTGCTTCAGAAGATCGGGATTCTGTCGTTCCGCGGAGAGTTGGGATTCCAGTTCTGATTTGCGTTTCTCGAGGCTAGCCGCGTCGCCCTCCTGAGATATCACAGCCTTGATCGTTTCGATGATGTTATTCAGCTTAGTGCTGATTTCCTTGATGCGAACGGAATGAGAGCGCTTCACCTTTCCTAGGTCCGATTCGATTCGTTCGATTTGCTTGGCGAGTTCAGCATGCTCGGCTTCCGCGGCGGCCAGCCAAGTTTCGCACTGCGACACGATGTTAACCTTCTTTGCAGGGTCGGTCTTCATGGGGGTGTCGCAGAATTACCTGTCATGCGGCCAGCCGTCAACACCACTGAGTTTATACAACATTATAGGTATATGAAAATCCGCCCGTGCATGTGTTTCTGCGACTTGTTTAAACCATGTATTCTTAGGGAAATCCGTGAGCTTAAGCATGTCGTGCGACTTCTCAGGAAATCAGTTTATTGCTGAACTTGGTAAGGTGCGGCGAGGATTTAGAATCTCGTCAGTTGCTCGATTTGGGACAGACTTTCGGCATGAGTGAAATATTCCCGCAACCTAAGTCAGTCTATGTCGCGCTTGGAGACGCCCTTGGTCACTATGTCTATCTTTTGATCGATCCGCGTGACGGCAAATTCCTCTATGTCGGGAAAGTGATTTCTGGGTGCGGCCTTACCCCGTGATCGTTTCCCGCCTCTAAAAATTGCTACATGAGCTGACTGCCGCCATGCGGAATCACCTCATTTAACCCTGTTCCCTATGCTGAGACAGCAGGGCCCAATCATTACACGCCTTGTGCAAACACCTTCGGCCCTGAGATAAGCCACGGCCTCGTGACTCACAGGCCCCTTGGGCGCAAGGTTGGCAGGGGGGCAATATAGCGAGGCCTCAATCCAATCATGGTCTCTCGTCCGGACCTTCAAACCATAGTGCCCCTTTACGCCGTAAGAATAAACGTGAGGCGTCTCCAACTTGCGTTCGCAAAGGTGCTTCAACATGGCGCAATTCTCCGAGATACCAGGCTCCCATGGAGCACTTACAAACGCGTCCCAATATGGGCCAACAAGCTCGTTGATTTCAGCGCCGTTAAGCCTCCGCGTTTCCTTAACGAACTGGGTTTCAGTGCCGGCTACCAATTCGATCAGAGACCTGATCCGCATGGCCAAGGGGGTCTTTGCCTGACGAAGATTTGAGAGCTCGGACTCGACAGCCTTCTTAGCGTCAAAGACATGTTCGTACAGTTCGTGGATTAAAGCCGAGGCATCATACTCGCCATGCTCCACGCCTTCCACTTCGACCTCTGCCCAGACTCTTCCGTACCCACTAGGGGAACGAACCTGCTGCTGCTCCTTTTTCACCACCTTTTGAACAGACTTTATTTCGTCTGGTCTAATCGCATAGAAACGATCCTCGCTCTTAATAAAGCATAGGCCTGAGCGATGGTCGATGTCGGCGCCAGGAGAATAAAGAGACGACTCGGACGGCGGTTCGTAATCTCCAACCCATTCCGGAGCCGTATCCTCTGCGCCTTCCTGATCCACAGCGTCTCCATCCGATACTTCGACTTCCTCGGATTCACCGTCTTCGGAATCGTCGGCAATCTCCTCCTTAGAGTCTCCGGACTTAGGAATCAGATGGAACTTGGACCCGCCTCGCTCGAAGTCTTCGAAGCTCGCAACAGGCCTATTTGCGTAGGCAGGGAAGCGCTGCAGCCATGAAAGACTCAGAGGAATTGCGTTAAGGATGTAACCTAAATCCGGAGATGCTGCCACCGAAAGGACAATGGGTTTCTGCGCATACGGCACCTGCCAAATAACAACCTGGTCGACGCGCACAGATTCGCTGATCCCGAAATCAACCCTCACGGATTGGAGGTAATCCTGGACGGCATCTTCCTTGGTTTCGTACTCCGGTGCATCAAGAATGCCGGCTTTGTTATCGAGGTCGTAGAACCTCTTCAGATCCCAAGCCACGTTAAGCAGCTTGGTCTTCTCTTCGACTTTAGCAGACGCGGCCAGCATCTCCTTCTTCCCAGCCTCGATTTCGGCCTCATGCTTCTGGATCGCCTCAAGCAGAGCCGGGCGACCGGACTCTTCAGAGAGCGCGTTTTGATATTCTTTTTCCTTCTTCTCAAGGCTCGTCGCGTCTCCGTCTTGACTGAGAACCGCCTTGATGGTTTGCCGAACGCTTTCGATCTTTTCGCGAATTGCCCTAAGCCTGTTTTCGCTTTCGGACTTGATGGAGGTCAACTCGGACTCGTGGCGCCGCACCTTTTCGGTAGCTTCATCCAACTTGGACTGCGCAACAGCTAGCCATGCTTCGCATTGGCTAACTAGTACGACCTTATTCCGCAGGGTATCACTCATGGGGGAATGACATCCTGTCAGCGCGACATAACCGGTCAACATAGAGAGCAGTAGAATGACCGCTCTATATTTATAATGAACTTACATAGGCACGCTCAACAAGGTAGCCCATGGCAGACCTCTGATGATGAATAGGTTAGGCACGGTCTCACCTCAGGATGCCGATTGGCCGAACACGGGGTCAGGCCGCACCTTGGTTCAGGGTGTAACTAAAAACGCCTTAAATACTCGAATCTAGTTACGCTTACTTTAGGGTTAATTATAATGAGGTCTGCCCCCATTATGCTTCGGCTGGTCAGTAGCCCGCGCTCCCATTACTTGAATTTAAGAACCACATATATGCGCAGCTCCTCGCCGACTGAATTCCAAAGCTTGGTGTTAAAGATTCGCCTCCCTCTAATCTGGGTAGGTGGCGCCATCTTAGCTTGGGGGATTTACAAAACGTACGCCTTTCACCGGAAAGAACAGCAGATGTACGCGTTTCTGCAGCGACATCCAGTAGACTCGGAACAAGCCTATTATCTGAGGAAGGCCATTGGACTTAATGGCGACGCGGGTGCTTGGGCGCTTCTGGGGGCTGGCCTCACGCTACTCCTGTTTGGCTTGTTACTTCCTCAAGTCATCACGTGGTTTAGGAAATAATCACCCGATTGTGAGGGTGCCGACGGGGTCAGGCCGCACCTTGGTTCAGGGTGTAACTAAAACGCCTTAGATACGCAGATCTAGTTGCGCCCACTTTAGGATACGGCCTGACCCTGTATCCTTGGGTGAGGAACTTACGCAGGTAGGACGATGACCCAAACCCCATCCTACTTGCCAACCATGAGGCGCCGGCTTCGTGGGTATCGCGCACCTGCCAGGCTGACTCGCAATGGGGTCAGACCCCATTACGCTTTGTCGCGGCCTGGTTCAGGCGCCGGCGTCGCGGTAGATCTCGCCGAGCTTGGTGACCTGGCCGTCCTTCAGGAGCGCGGCCTTGCCTTCGCCGGGATTGAAATAGGCGTACCGCTCGACGAACCGGTTCCGCTCCAGCGCCCGCAACGCCCCGCGGAGGAACTGTGCGTGGCCCGCTTCGTCGGCCTTGGTGAACATGGCGTTGAATTCGGTGACCCAGACGGGCCGGCGATACGCGGCGTTGAGCTCCTTGAGCCACGCTTCGAACGCGCCGGGGTCGGCGCTGCGATACCAATGCGCGGCGACGAAATCGACCGTGAGCTTCTTGCGCTGCGCCTGCTCCATGAACTCGCGCATCCACGCGGAGCCGAGGCCGTCGGACGAGACGCCGGGCGAGCCGAGGCGGAGCTTCTTCTCCTTCGCGAAGGCGGTCAGCACCGGCCAGGCCGCGATCGCCTCTTCGACGGTGACGTTCCCCTGCGAGTCTCGCTCGGGTTCGTTCAGGCCGAGTAGGTTCTTCGCGTCCGGATCATCGAACATCCTCAGTTCGGTCGCGGGCATGGGCTTGCGATGGCCTTTGACCATCGGGACGAACTCGTAGCCCGGGGTGCTGGCCCCTTGGCACGTCCAAGTGTACCACCACGAGCAGCCGAACTGTGCCGCGGATTCTGGACGGTTGCCCGCCCAGCCTTTCTTGGGTGAACGGCGCGCCGGCTTGTCCGCCGCCCAGCCGGCGAGCGGCGCCATGGCCGCCCCGGTGAACAGAAGGCGAAGAATGTCGCGACGGCTGAGGGGCATGCCGGTAAGTTAGACCAAGGCCGTTTCCTGCAAAGGGAAAACGCCATCGGCCTAACAAAGGGGTCTGACCCCATTACGACAGCGCAATGGAGTGCCCCCAGCCTGGCCCCGGTACCCTAGACAAGCGGCACGGGTCTGGCATAATAAGGGCATGGGTTATTATCAGATCGAGACGAAGGAGACGCAGCAGCCGGGGGATTGGCAGCGGGGGAAGACGACGTTGTTGTTCCGCTGCCACGTACGCCTGCATTCCGGCGAGGACGAGGAGACGTTGTTCCTGGTCGGGCCAGACGCCGGTAATCAGGTGATGGTGCTTTGGAAGGAAGCCAACTTCAGCGTGCTCGGGGCCGAGCCGCTGGCCTGGATCGAACTTGGTCATGCGCAGGAGCCGGAAGTCTATCGCCGGCTGCTGGAGTCATTCCTCGTGGCCGTTCGTCAGGCTGATACCGCCAAGCTCGAAGACTTCACCGCGATCGAGGCGCCGAAGCAGGGATTGCTCCCGGAGTCCGAAATCCGCGAGGTCTTCGCGCGCGTGTTCGCAGGGTAGGGGCGACCATCCTTGGTCGGCCGAGCGGCCAAGCAGGGATGCTTGGCCCTACCCATGTCAGGTGTGAGCTCGTGACGCGGTCCCGACCCTACCCATTGTGGGTATTAGCGGTAAGCGACTGGGGACATGGGGCCGAAGCATTCATTCCGGCTTCCGGTCTCCCCTTGAGTGCCTGCGTAGAGTTGACGAGCGGCGGGGAAGCGACTCCTTCGTCGCATGAGCTCCTACCGCCATATCGTGATCTTCAAGTTCAAGGACGGCGCGCCGGCCGATAAGGTCCGTGGCGTGGTCGAGGCGTTCAATGCGCTGCCGGGCAAGCTGCCGGCGATCAAGGCCTTCGAATGGGGCACGAACGTGAGCCCGGAAAACCTGAACCAAGGCTTCACCCATATCTTCACGCTGACGTTCGCTTCGAAGGAGTCGCTGGAGAAGAATTACCTCCACGAGCCCGCGCACCAGGAGTTTGTCGCCCTCTTGCCCGACGTGCTCGAGAAGGCATTGGTCGTAGATTACGTCGCGGCGTAGCCGCGACGTGGGGGCACGTGGGCACGGTGACACGGGGGCAAGGGTTGCAACACAGGGCTAAAGCTAGGGCTTGGGCTAGGGCTAGCGGAGATGCATGAGGGGGCTGGATGAAATCTGCGTATGAACTAGCCCTAGACCTGGCCCTGCCTCTGGCCCTATCTCCTTCCATCATCGATGCAGCCC
>RGCW01000033.1 GCA_009919005.1 Candidatus Aquidulcis sp.
GGTGTGGCGCAGCTTGGTAGCGCGCCTGCTTTGGGAGCAGGAGGTCGGAGGTTCGAATCCTCTCGCCCCGACCAGGTATGCGCTGGCGATTGGGCCAGTGCAAAGCACCACGTCAGCCTCGCGTAGACTTACGTCATGAGTAGCCATCCCCTGACCGAGCGTTTGAGCGCTGGATATCGCCGCTTCCGTGCCGGCCACTACAGCGAGGAGCGACTGCGGTATGAGCAGCTCGCTCGAGAGGGCCAAAAGCCTCGCACCATGATCGTGGCCTGCTCCGACTCGCGCTCCGCCCCCGAGACCATCTTTGACGCTGGTCCAGGCGAACTGTTCGTCGTGCGCAATGTCGCGGCACTCGTGCCGGTGTACGCACCAGACGCAAAGAGTCATGGTGCAAGCGCGGCGCTGGAATTCGCTGTTGTTGGCCTAGGCGTAACCTCGATCGTGGTGATGGGCCATGGCCGCTGCGGCGGAGTGGCGGCAGCCCTCGATCCCGAGTCGCGGCTCACCGATTCTGATTTCATCGGCGCGTGGGTCGCCGATCTTCGCGCCCTCGCTGCACGCACCCCAACCTCTCCCGCCGATGATCCGGCGGAGCGCCAGCGGCTCATTGAGCATCTCAGCGTGCAACAGTCGCTGGAGCATCTCCGCACCTTCCCCTGGATCGCAGAGCGTCTCGCGGCGGGCAGCCTCACCCTCCACGGGGCATGGTTTGACATCGCGCTGGGCGAGCTGCATGCGCTTGCGGGAGGCGAGTGGCTACCGCAACCCTACGGCGAGGGGTAGGTGGCGGGAACCATCTGCCAGGGGCGATCGTTAGGATAGCGATGGGGACTCTCCCCACAGAAGCTTGAAGTTGAGGTGAACCGTGCGTACGATGCTGAAGGCGCTCCTCCCGATCGCCCTCCTACTGGTGGCGGTCAGCCCGATTGCGGCAGCTGACGAGACCCCCACACCAGAGGTCGTCCCTTATCTCGCCCCGGAGTACAGCGGCACACTACCGATCGCCACACCCGAGGATGCTCATGCAGCGGTGCTCGCCGCTGGCGGACCGTTCGGTGAGTTCACCTACAACGACGGCACGCTGGTCGGTGCATCCATGTACTACGACGTCAAGGGTGAGCCAGGAAGCTCAGCCACCTGGATCGTGATCTACACCTACGGATGGAACGACTGCCAGGCGGGCTGCATCAACGCTCACAGCTTTGTGTACCAGGTTGACCCAATCACGGGGGCCGTAACCTTCGACAGCCATCAGGGTGATGCGTTGCCAGCCGACGCACCAGCAGCGCTCGTTGAACTCGC
Source organism: Candidatus Aquidulcis sp. (assembly GCA_009919005.1). Classification (GTDB taxonomy): domain Bacteria; phylum Chloroflexota; class Limnocylindria; order Limnocylindrales; family Limnocylindraceae; genus Limnocylindrus. The sequence continues at coordinate 1,303 of RGCW01000033.1, forward strand.
TGGTCGCAGTGGCGGTGTCGTGCCGCAACCTGAGTGGCGCACCCTGACCGGTGAGCCGGTTGCCTGCCCAGATGGGATCACAGAACCGAATGCACCGATCTCAAGCGATACGGCACTGCCATGCCTGCTTCCAGATGGCTCACTCTTCCCTACGGTAATGGCTGAGGAAAACGCCGTTGGCGAGAACGATTGGGCCACGCTGTACAACACCTGGATGGAAGAGTTCCGCGCCTCACTCGAGCCGTGCGCCGAGGGAGTTGATGTTACTGATCCAACCATCGCCCCATGTCTGCTGCCTGACGGCACCGTCGTGGGAGCAATGCCGCTCTTCGCCATGGATATGGCTGGAGCGGGTGAGCAGGACAATAGCTGGACCACCACACTGCCAACCATCATCTTGGCGGCACTGCTCGCCTGGATCGGCGCAGCAACGCTGGTCGGTTGGTCAAAGCGCCGCGCGGCGTAACGATCGCGCACTTGGAGTAACCGGGGCGACCCCGGCCGAGCCGCTCAGGCGGTCAGGTCGGGGTCGTTCCCCATTCGTAGTTCTGCTTCAGGATTCGTAGATAGACAAACGTTTCGGTTTCGAGGACGCCAGCGATGGAGCGCAGTCGATCGGTCAGGAAGGTGAGGAGCGCATCGTTGTCCTCACACACCACCTCAATGAGCAGGTCATACGCTCCCGCGACAATCACGCAGTAGCTCACCTCGGGGAGCGCTTCCAGTTCTTGCGCCGTGGTGAGAAGAGCAGCTGGCGTGCAGCGAACGCCAATCATGGCCATCAGTGGGTAGCCAACCTTGAGCGGATCGGCGACGGCGATCACCTTCAGTGCTCCGCGGTCGACAAGTCCCTTGTATCGGGCGCGGATGGTTGACTCGGGGACGCCGAAGGCGGCGGCGATTTCGGTGAAGGCCTTTCGGCCGTCGGCCTGCAGTACCTCCATCAGACGACGATCAAGGTCGTCGAGAGGTCCATGGTTGTTCCCTCGTGCCATCTCACCCCCAGTCGTGCGACGAGATCGCCGCGTTACGCGCAGGGCAGGTGGCCCAGCGGGGCGAAGGCTACCATCAGCGGGTGATTAGCGGCCCACTGCTCCTCGCGCGCGCCCTCCTGGCAAATGTGCGATTTGCGGTGCTCCAGATCGGGGTGATCGCCCTCGCCTCAACGGTGGGAATCGCCCTGCGGCAACTCCCTGACTTCGCCCTTCAGAATCCGGGCGATTACGCCACCGAGATGGCAAAGCTGCGGGCAATCTATGAGCCAACCCTCGGACCACTCGTTGGCATCTTTGAGCGCCTTGGACTCTTCCGCGTCTTCACCTCGCCCTGGTTCACGGCGCTCCTGATCCTCCTGACCGTCTCTATTGTGGTGTGCACGTGGGATCGTCTGCCGAAGATAGCGGCGGCGACCGCGCCCTCACGTGCTGAGCAACCTGAAACGTTCTTCTCACAGTCACTACCAGGGCGTGGCGTCATTGAACTTGCGACTCCCCTCCCAGCGGACGTCACCCTGGGAGGCCGTGCGAGCGCCGCGGCTGCTGCGGCCCGGAGAGATGGTTGGGAGGTACAGATCGCCGCTGACCCAGAACGCGCAGGTGGGCTCTTGGTGCACGCCGACCGCTATCGGCGCTCCGGACGATTCACCCTGGTCATGCACGCGGGTCTGGTATTGATGCTGCTCGGCGCGGCAGCCTCGGGCATCTTTGGATATACGCAGGGGATCTTGCTTACCGATGGTGAGGCGCTTCCCGTTGGCAAGATCGGGACCGCTGATGGAATCGTTATTCAGAACCACTCATTCAGCGCGCCACGCAATGCCGCCGGCGCCTTCGCCGACTTTGCGACCGATCTCGGTGTCTATGTGGGCGGCACGGAGGTCGCTCGACAGATCGTGCGCGTGAACGAACCACTCTTCTACAACGGATGGAGCTTCCACCAAAACTTCTTCGGCCCCGCAGCGCGCCTCGAGATCCGTGATGACAGCGGCGCCCTGCTCTGGTCAGGTGACGCGCCGTTCTCGGCGCAGGTTGATGGCGCGCCGTACGCCACGCTGCCCATCCCTGGAAGTAGCGCTGGGATCGAGATGCAGTTGCGACGTGATCCTTCGGGTGTCGCAGCGGTCTTTCTCGTGGCGAGTGTCCCAGACCCGAGTGGCATGCCAGGTGATGACGGCACCCCAGCACTGAAGACCATCTTCGCGTCGGTGCTTGCCGCGGGTGACATTGCAACCGCACCAGGTGCTGGTTTCAGTGTGTATCTCCGCGAGATCACATCGTACACGGGCATCATCGCGAGACGTGATCCGGCATCGCCGGTCATTTGGATCGCCGCAGCACTCATCATGGGCGGTCTGATGTTGACCCTCCGTCGCCCCCGCGCTCGCCTCTGGCTACAGATTCGCCCTGGCACGAGCACGGTCCCCATCGCCCTCCTTACGGAACGAGGTGATGATCCAGCGCGCTATAGCCGCATCATTCAGCGCGTCACGCGCCGGCTAGCAGGAGAGGAGGGGTAATGGCATCGCTACGTGAGCTCGTGCACACCCTCTTGCCGAGCGCAGTTCCGCTGGCGAAGGTGCGCGAAGAGACCATGGCGCGCACGGTGACCTGGGTTCGCGTGATGCGTATGCGTCTCCCAGCGTTTGACGGAATGGAGTCTGGAGATCTTGCACTGATCCCGCTCTCACTCCTCACCACTGCGGCTCCTGATGCCCAGGCGCGAGCGGATGTTGTGGAGTATCTCGCGGAACACGGCAGCACCGGCATTCTGCTCGTTGGCGATGAGCAGCCCTCTGCTTCGGAACTTGCTGCGCGGAGCGAGATCGCACACGCCGCTGAGCAGAGTGGGCTCCCATGCCTCGCCGTGCACGGTGTTGAATCGGCACAACTGGAGCGCAGTCTTATCGGCGCGGTGGTGAATCGTCGCGCTGAACTCGAGCGACAGGCGGTGGGACTTGAGCGCCAAATAGCGGCGCTGGCGCTCGACGGCCAGGGGCTCGAAGCGCTCATCGGCGCGTTGGCGGCGTTTATCGGTCGCGCCGTTGCGCTCGAAGCGCGTGGCGGTGTCTCGCTCGCGGTGGTCGCGCCGGCGGGTCTCCCCTCGAGTGCCGCCGCGGCGAAAGCGGTCTCGCGCTATCTCTCAAAGAGTCGGCCAGTCGGTCAACGGATCCCACTCCCTGCGGTGCCCGGGGCCCCAGAAGGGGAGCACGACGATGCCGGACTTGAGGAGTCGCCGCTAGGCGATGAGGGTGCCGAGCGACCTGGCTCCATCATCCTTCTCGGCGACGAGCCCGTCGGCGAGCGGGAGCGCATCGCCTGTGAGCGCGTCGCCCCACTCCTCGCCCTCGAGATCGTCCGCGTTGCCGCGGAACTGCCTGCCAATGCCGGCCGGGGTGAGGCGCGTACCCTTCCCGCCGAAGGACCGCCATGGGTTGCCATCGCTGCGCGGCAACCTCGCCCACATGAGGCCGACGTCCCAGCGCTGCGCCGAGAGTTGCGCCTGCTGGCGAGCCCACGACGCTTCATGTTGCGGGGCAGCAACGAGAGCCTCGAGGTGCGCATCATCGCCGTGGCTGATGCGAGTGACCCAGGCGCCGCTGACATTGCGCGCCGAGTGGCCAAGCGATTACAGCGACCGGTTGCCGTGTCGCGACCCTTTACTGAAGCGTCGGCACGTCCGGCCGCTGAAGCTGAGGCGCGTGCCGCGCTCGAGTCGCTCGAGCGTCGCATCGGCGGCCGCACCGGCAGTGGTGGCGAACAGGTGGTGCGCGCCGAACTTCTCCCAGCACATCAGTTACTCGGCTCGGTGATGACGATTCCCGAGGGGCGTCGACTTGCACTGGCACTCCTCGCTCCCCTCCTTGTTGGTACCGTTGCAACACGTCGGCAACGTATTGAAACGGTGCGCGCCGTCCTAGATGCGCCTGGATCGTCGGAGGCGAGCAGTTCGCTCGGCGTGCATCGCAATACGACCGCATATCGACTGAAACGAATCGAAGAGGTCACTGGGTGGGACCTTCGCGAACCGGACCTACGCCTCGCACTCTCGCTGGCGCTGCGCATCCTCGATGCCGATGGCGGGTTTGACGGAAGTCAAAGCGCGTAGCGTTTTCTGTCAAGGCTCACAGGATCACTTCTGCGCTAGGCGGTAGACTCTCTGCATGGAACGTAGAGCGGCATCTCATGTGACGCTCCGCCGCGCCATTGCGCTTGCAGGGGCCGCCCTCCTCTGCGCCTCTGGCGTAGTGGGCGTGGCGGGTGGCAACCCGACCCCGGCGGCCGCCGCCACGTTTGTTCAGAAGCCATGCACCGATTGGAAGAGTCAGATCTCGCCGCCCGACACGATCCGCGTCTTGCGCACAAACTCAGGTGTCGTTGAAGAGATCCCCTTCAAGCTGTACGTCTATCGAACGCATGTTGCCGAGTTCTACACCGAGTACAAGGCGAGCCCCTACAGCGACGCACTCCTCGGGGTCGCCGCGATCGCCATCAAACAGAACGGCTGGTCCTGGACTATGGCGCGCCCTGGGGGCGAGCGTAACTGGTGGGCCCTCTCCTCGACGAACAGCACCCAGCAGGCATGGGTACGCGGCGACCTCGCCGATGACGGGGTGCTCAACGGCACCTACGGTCGCACGGGCAGCTCAAACTCGGCCCGGGCGGCCGAGAACTTCAAGATTCGCGTGGCAATGCGCATTCGCTTCGGTGCCGATCTCCAGGATGACGAGTATGGCGGACTGGTGCGTGATGATGCCAACGGGCACTACACGGCGCCGCTCGCGGTCTATAACGAGAGTGGCGGCATTGTGCCTGTCACTTCACTACCTCCCGACACCCCACGCTCCTGCTTTGACGTGACCGATGAACCCTCCATCAATCAGATCTATCGCACCGGTGGCATCTACGAACCGGGCTGGTCTTCAGGTGGGCGGAGTACCGCACGATATAACGCAGCGGTTGATGCCACTTGGGGAATCACTGTGCAGCGACTAAAAGATGATGGGAAGTGGTACTTCGCGAACCCCGGCTTCTACGGTAGTTGGAATGGTGGCGGAGGGGCGACGACGGGATGCCTCGCGCCACCACGGCCGGGCCAGACGGGCATACCGCTCCGTCACGCAACGCAGCCGGGGCACTGGCGCGGCGTCTCGGTGTTCGTCATGAATGCCGATACCTGCGCCAAGGAGCATGACCTCTCAGTCGAAGAGCTGATTCGCTACGTCTGGTACACGGTTGACGCAACGGCGACGAGCGAGACCTCATATAGCGTTCCTGGATCTCGCGCCTACAAGTACACCATCAATTGGGTTGAACCGAATCGCATCATCTCGCCAGGCATCGACGTAACCGGTGACGGGAAGGGTGATTTCACGGCGATCGGTGCCGACGGCGCCATTAAGTTCATCTCCTCCGACAAATACGTTGGCAAGAACGGACGGCTGCGCAATCGCGTCCCTGGGAGCGTGCCCGCCCTTGCGGGAGCGACCCTCGTTGATCGAGAGATCGCTCGAACCGAGCGTGACGGGAGCCTCTCCGTGGTCAGCCTGTGGCGCGCACCCGATGGGGCAACGAGCCTGATCAAAACTCCGATCTCCAGCGGGGTGCTCGGCACTTCGGTCACGATCCTGGACGCCGTCACCAGCTTTAACCCGAACTCCACCCTCACTTTGGATGTTGCTGACACCTCGGCCGACATCATCCAGGAGTTCTTCATCACCGAGCGCACCCCAGATCCAGCCGACGCAACAGCAGCGCAACTTCGCCTCTTTCAGATCAATGGCGATGGCTCAACCTCGCAACTTCTTGAAACGACGACTGGTGCCGATGCGACAACGATCTTGCGTGACGTAACAGGCGACGGCGTTCCCGACGCCACGATCCTCTGGCGCGCCGGTGATGGAGCGTTGATGACCGTGCAGGCTGCAGGCGCCCTCACCTACACGCCGAGCACCTTGTGGACGCTGGGTTCACTGAGTGCGCCCGGCGCGCTGCTTTGGCCCATCGCTTCAGGCTGGAGCGTGACGGCGGCGGACGCGATGGGCGATGGTGGTTCGGAGCTCTACCTCAGCTATCGCGACCTAAAGGGAATCGGTCACATCGTGCGCCTTGCGATGAGCGAGATCGATCCAGTGTCTCCGCCAGAGGTGAGCCCAGATCTGGTCTTCACGCCCGAAACCGAGCCAGCACAATTGACCGCGGTCCGTCGGGGTGAAAACACGCTGGCAAAAGTTGCAGCGAGACTCGGATATAAGAGTGGTACCGCGGCGTACGCGAAGTTCCTTGCCCTTAATGATGGGCCCGTTCGGTTAGAGACCATACGGAAAGGTGATACCTACGCGAAGATTGCTCAGCGTGTTGGTCGTTCCGAAGGTTGTTTGCGCTCGATGAATCCAAAGAGCGCGACGATCGCGTATCCAGCAAAGGTGTTGGTCGTCGGCAAGACGGTACGAGTCCCACTGAATACCTCTTGTGTCTACACGACGAAGAGCGTCCTGTATCGCACCGCTCCGGTGCGCATCTTGGCGGGTGAATTTGATTGGCTCAGAGCAGCAGATTCGTGGGAGTCGGTGGCGACTCGGGCCGCTGCGATTGGCATCACAGTTGACGTTGCGACACTTGCCGCTCTGAACCCCACGGTCGACCTGACAACGGCGCCCGTTGGAACTGAGGTGCGCATCCGTGCTCCCTGGGCGGCGGTGGTGCGCAGCAACACACCGGCCACGACCTTTGCGGTCAGCACGCGCACCTACGCCTGGGGGAACCCCGTCGAGGTGTGGAAGGCGGCCACCTCGGGGAGCGTGCCGAAGCTTGTGGCTCGTGACTGGACGGGCGATGGCATCCTCGACCTCTTCTTCACCACCGTCTCCTCGACGGGGAGTGTCACCCTCGAGCGACTCGGCTACGCCAACGGCCGGTTGGTCCAAAAAGAGAAGATCCTGCGACCCTCGGTGGGGAAGGGCTGGAGGCTCCACTAGCGATCTACTAGTCATTTTTGTGCAAGATCACAAACGTACCCGAGAGTAAATCGCCACTTCCCATCAAAATTCGGGCGTATCCTCGTGCTGACGGCTTCTCCCCTGGCTTGCAGGGGGTGAAATCTGTGCCGTACGCACAAGATTCGGGCACTGCCCGGTGGAGGGGATCATGTCGAAGGGGTATGGAGCACGCACCGAGGCCGAAACCAAGGCGGCGCTCGCCACCGTAGCCAAGGCGGAGAAGGCTGGCATCCGCACCGTGCAGTTGCAGTTCGTGGATCTCCACGGCATCACCAAGAGCGTGCAGATCCCCATTCATCAGATGCCTGCATCGATCAAGCACGGCACCTGGTTCGACGGATCGTCGGTTGAAGGCTTTACCCGAATTGCCGAGAGCGATCAGATGCTCCGCCCCGATATGTCCACGTGGCGCATCTTGCCGTGGGCGCCAGCGGAGAGTGGCGCGGGCACTGCGCGGGTGATCTGCGATGTATTGCTTCCAGACGGCACTCCATTCGCTGGTGACCCACGTGGTGCGCTGCGCCGCCAGGTGGAGCGCGCTGCAAAACTCGGCTACAAGGTGAACATGGGCCCAGAGCTGGAGTTCTTCCTCTTTGAATATGGCGCCGATGGTCATCCCGTCGCGAAGCCGCACGATAAGGCTGGATACTTTGATTTCACGGGCGATCAAGGAATTGAAATTCGTCAGGACATGGTCGATGCACTCGAGGCGCTCGGCATCAAGATCGAGACGGCACATCATGAGGTCGCACCAGGCCAGCACGAGATTGACTTTGAGTACTCTGATTCACTCGCGACCGCCGACAACGCCACAACGTTCAAGTACGCGCTCAAGGAGATCGCTAAGCAGCACGGCCTCTATGCCAGCTTCATGCCGAAGCCGATCTACGGCATCAACGGTTCTGGCATGCACACACACCAAAGTCTTGCAAGTCTCAAGACTGGGAAGAATGTCTTCTACGACGCAAAAGATAAGTACGGCCTCTCGCCGATCGCGAAGTCGTACATGGCAGGCATCTTGAAGCATGCGCGCGCGATGATCGCGGTGTTGGCGCCAACCGTAAACTCGTACAAGCGACTTGTTCCCGGATACGAGGCGCCGACGTATCTCGTGTGGGGTCGACGAAATCGTTCGGCGCTCATCCGCGTGCCGATGATCTCGGCGGGTCGCTCAGTTGAGGCAACGCGCATGGAGTTGCGCTGCCCAGACCCATCGGCAAACCCGTACCTGGCCTTTGCGGTGATGATCGCCGCTGGACTCGATGGCATCGAGAAGAAGATGGTGCTGCCAGACCCGGTTGAGGAGTCGCTCTACGAGATGGACTCCGTGCGCGTTGCCCAGAAGGGGATTCAGGAGCTCCCCGGGAGCCTGATCGAGGCGATCGAAGAGCTCAAGTCAGACCCCGTGGTCTGCGGCGCTCTCGGTGACCATGTCCTCTCGCACTTCTTGGATGCCAAGCAGGCCGAGTGGGACGAGTACCGCACGCACGTGTCGGATTGGGAGGTTGAGCGCTACCTCGAGCTCTACTAGTACTAGTTGGGGGAGCGCCCCGACGATCTACGTCTTGCTACTTGGCGGCGTGTACCACGGCATCAAGCCGAACAAAGTGCACGCCGCCGAGTGCTTTTCCGGAGGCGATGATCGCCTCAAGCACCTCGGCACGACTCCCACGACCAATGCATTCGGGGTGGAAGGTATAGGTCAGCACGCCACTGCGTAGTGTTGGGTCGGCGGTGGCGCGGGCATGCGCCAGGTGCAGCTCGGCGAGGGCGACCTCAAGGAAGGCGCTCGGTGGTGAGGCGGGTCCGCCGCCGCGCCCCGGTTCAAACCAGGGCCAGTCGTCGAGCCAGTGGCTAATGGGCACCTCGAGCAGTGTGCCGTCGGTGCCGAGGGTTGAACGTTCTGTCGTATGTGTGTCGCCGTGGCGGACGGGGGTGATGCGCGTCTCCTCCCAGGCGAGCGATGAGTCGTAGGTGAAGCCCGCCTCTTCCACAAAGGTCAGGGTCTGCTCGGAGAGCGACCAGTAGGGGGCACGGAAGCCCACGATCGGTGAGGTGTAGCCGCCTGCATGGGCGGCCGCGGTGAGGGCCGACTTCTGACGAACGATCAGGTCGCGCTCGTCGTTGGCGGAGAGGAGGGCATGATCTTCGTGTGCCCAGCCGTGGCAGCCGACTTCGTGGCCGCCGGCCACGATTGCAGCAAGGCTGTCGGGCCAGGTGAGTGCGGTGTGT
>RGCW01000034.1 GCA_009919005.1 Candidatus Aquidulcis sp.
ATCAGTTCCAGTGGCGAGACAAGGAAGTCCATGCGCACACCCTCGCGCTCCGTCTCGCCGAGCTCCTCTTCGTCAACGACGAGTTCGGAGCGCGTGCGGCGATAGGCGATGGTGACGCGTTCGGCACCGTGACGAAGTGACGTGCGGGAGCAGTCCATCGCCGTGTACCCACCACCGATCACGACGACGTCTTTGCCAACGCTCAACGGCTTTCCAAGATTGGCATCTTTCATGAAGTCCACGCCGTACACGAGACCGCTCAGGTCGGCGCCAGGGATATCGAGTGCAACGGCGTTCATCGCTCCGGCGCAGATCGCGATGGCGTCAAACTGTGCTTGCAGCTGCTCAAACGTAATGTCGCGACCGACCTCAGTGTTGTAGACGAACTTCACACCGAGGCGCTCAATAAGTCGAACGTCGGTCTCAATAGCTTCGCGCGGCAGACGGAAGGCAGGGACGCCGATGAGCATCGTGCCGCCGCCATACGGCAGGCTGTCATAGACGGTGACCTGATATCCCTTTATCGCGAGCTCGCGGGCGACCGAAAGGCCGGCAGGCCCCGCTCCGATGACCGCAACCTTCTCCGAGCGCGGCGTGATCTCTGGCGCGACATCTGGGATGCCCGACGCCGCGTGCCACTCAACGAGGAAGCGCTTCATCGCGCGAATTGCGAGCGGTCGATCGATATCGCCCCGGCGACATGCACGCTCGCACGGCGCCGAACAGACGTACGAGCACATCGCGGCGATGGGGTTTGGCTCGCGCGAAAGGAGGTACCCCTCCTCAAATCGACCCTCTGCGGCGAGGTTGAGATAGCCGCGGCAGTTCGTGCCGACTGGGCAGGCCTCTTGGCACTCGATGTTGCACTGCAGCCAGGAGGCATCGACTGGTTGGACGAGGAAGTCCTGCGTTTCAAGCGTCACAGTGAGCCTTTCGGTGTTGCCGTGAATCATTGCTTGCACCGCTAAGGGTAGCAGGGGCTCCCGCGACGCGTGCTCACGCGGATAGTTGCGGTTTGGTCACTTTTTCTTGTGGGGAAGGTGAATCTCTGCCAGAATCTGACCCTAAGGCGGTGCCGGCGTCCCCCCAAAGGCACCGCCTTTTACCCCCTCTGGTGGACGATCTCCGCGAGGACCTCCGCAGCATGCCCCGTCGGGGTCACGCTCTCCCAAACTTTTGCGACACGACCCTCAGGGCTGATCAGGAAGGTGACGCGGTGCGTACTCATGAAACTCTTCCCCATCATCTGCTTCTCACCCCACACCCCATATGCCTCAGCGACCCGATGATCAAGGTCGGAGAGGATTGGAAAGTTCAGTGAGAACTTGTCGCGAAAGGCCGCCTTGCTCGACTGGTCGTCGGGGCTGATCCCCCAGACAATCGCACCAGCGTCCTGTAGCGCACGCTCTGCATCACGAAACTCGCAGGCCTCAATGGTGCAGCCTGGGGTGTCGTCCTTTGGATAGAAGTAGATCACGAGCCACTTGCCGCGCACATCAACAGGGCCGTGTTCGTTCCCAGCGGCGTCGCGCAAGCTGAATGTGGGTGCTTCACTGCCAAGTGGCGGAAACGATCGAAATGGACTCATGCGCCGAGTATAGCCTCGAGAATGGCACGCGCGATTGAGACCATGAGTCCACCGGCGCTCAGCGTGACGATCAGCAGATCTGCTCGACCGAATCGAGATGGTCGCCTTCGTGTCGGTGGCGTGAGGCGCGTCGGCAGCCGTACCCCACGTACCTCAAGTGCGATCCCTAACTGGGGGACTGCGCGAATCACCGCGTCAAACATATCAACAAGGAGTAGCGGATCCGCACCACCTCGCGCCAGACGACGAATCGCGCGACGCTCGCGTGCCTCGCTCTGCAGTGAGGGAACCCGCGCCGCTGTTGCGAGAAGTGCCATGGTGTGCGCGAACGGCGTACGCAGCCACTCAATAAATGCGTCGGCCATCCGCAGCGGCTCAAATGGGCGCAGCAGCACAAGACTTCCCGCAGCAAAGGCGACCAAGCGAATCCCCGCACCAATCGCCGCCTCGACGGTCGCACCACCGAGGAGGTTGGCAAGCACGATGCCCGCGATTGCCGGCGTCAGTGCCAGCGCAAGTCGCATCGTGGCGATGATTTGAACACCCGACGCCCAGGCCACCACTAACGCTGGGAGCGCAATCGCTGCCTGCGCCACCGGCGTCGCTGGGCTCACCACCGAGAGGGCAAACCAGAAGAGGGCCAGCCCGAGTCGAGTCAGCGGATTCGAAGTTCCGATCAGGCGCCGTCCGAGTTCGGGCGAGAGGAGACGTTCGGCACTCTCCGCGACGCGCACTGCAGGTGCGGGCAACAGGCCGGTCAAGCCCTGCGCGGGTGACTCGCCACTGCTGCCCCCCGTCTCTTCGGGGTGGTGCACTCGGCGCAGCGGGCGCTTGGACTGAACGTTCAGTAAACCCAGACGCGGGTCATGGGTAGCAATCAGCACCGCACTACTCCCGAGTAGCTCGTCGTCACTGAGTAGGTCACACAGCACAGCCACACGTGCATCGTCGAGGCCACCGGTCGGCTCATCAAGGATCAGCAGATCGGGCGACGCAGCGAGTGCTACGACCAGCGACAGTCGACGTCGCTCGCCATCGGAGAGGCGGCCAGGCGGAGCATCGAGGAGGTGTGTCACGCCAAATCGCTCCGCCACGCGCTCTCCTCGAAGTACATCGTTGGATGAGATCAGGGTGCGTGCAGGTCGTGCGCCGAGGAGCAGTGAGGGATCTTGTGGCGCAAATCTGATGCGCATGGTCGACGCAACGATGCGCTCTCCATGTTCAAGTGGAATGGATCCAGCGACCAGTCCAAGCAGCGTGCTCTTCCCGCTCCCAGTGGCACCCGTGACGAGCGTAGTTGCTCCACTGATCACTGCAATGCTCAGTGGCCCAACAGCGCGATCCTGCGCTTGGGCGCGAACAAGCTGCAGTATCGGCGTCCCTCCCGGCGCGACGACCTCTGCCGTACCCCACTCACTGACCGATGCCGGCGTCACACTGGGGGTACTGATCTTCCCATCCGCGAGCGTGATCGTCTGCGCAGTGGGTACGCGCACGAGGGTCAGGTCGTGTGCGGCAATGATGCGCGTCGCGCGATGTGCACGCAGTGTTGCTGCAAGCCGTTCGGCCGAACCTGCGTCAAGTCCGCCGAGGGGCTCGTCGGCAATCAGCAGTTCCGGCGAGGCGACGAGCGCGACGAGGGCAGCGGCGGCGGCGCGTTCACCACCACTCAGCGTCGTGATGCTGCGATCAATCAGAGAGAGATCGACCGCTGCCTCGCGCGCTGTTCGCTCAATGCGTTGGCGCATCTGCTCTGTCGGCACCCGCCGAGACTCAAGTGGGAGCGCAGCGTCGTCGAGAAGGAGTGGGAGAGCAAAGGTCGGGGCTGGGCCCGCGGCCATGAAGCCGAGTTGTTGACTGAGTTCTCGCGGTATCTCTGCAGAGTTTGACGCGGCGGCCACCAGGTCAACGCCACCGACGATGAGTCGCCCGCGCAACTCCCCAGGGATGAGCGTTCCGAGCAGGCCAGCGATCGCCCGCAGGAGGGTGCTCTTCCCCGCCCCAGACTCGCCCGTGACGTATAGGACCCCGCCGGCGGGCACCGTGATCGAGGTGCCACGAAGATCGAGCGTGAGGCGTTCGGCCCCCGCGGGTCGCCACGTGAGGTCGGCGATCTCAATAGCGGGAAGTGGCACCGAGCTACTCCCCAATCAGGTCAAGGGCTCCGCTGCGTCGCAGCGCCACTCGGATCAGGTGTGCGCCGATGCCACCCAGAACCGCTGAGCTCACCACCATGGCGGCGGCCAACGCGAGTGCGAACGAGCGACCGACATCGGGGAAGTAGAGCGGCAGGTCATGAAGTGCCATCCCGACTCCAGAGAGCCCACCCGCCAGCAGTGCGATACGCCAACCCGCGACGCGGTACCCCACGAGCGCAAACGCGATCTCGGCCCCAACTCCCTGTGCCGCTCCTGACACGATTGCATCCACTGACCACTGACTCGCCAAGAGAAATGAGACTGAAGCACCGATCACCTCGCCGGCTAATGCGGCACCAGGGCGGCGGACGATAAGGCCAGCAAGCGGTCCGGCGATGACCCAGGTACCAGCGAAGAGGAGGTACTGCAACGGCAGGACCGCGGCAAAGAGTGGCGATGCCGCACCCCAGAGAAGGTTCCAGCCGGCGAAGAGGACGCCTGCCGTGATGCCGATGGTTGCAACGCTCACAAGATTGATCAAGCTCCACGACCGCTTCATGCTGCTGCTCCTCCCTCGCTTATGAACAGCGCACCATCGTGCACAGTGATGATTGACTCACCAGACGTCGCCATATTTGACATCCCGCGGGTGCTCCCCGCGGAGAGTCGCTCGTGGTCTAACGCCCAGCGCACACCGCTGATCGAGACGACAGCATCGCCTGCCCACGGTGTTAATGAGATGACGCGTCCGAGTACGCCGGTAAGGCGAATCACGTCACCAGATCGCGCCAAACGCGTTCGTGTTACTGCGTCCATGAGCATGACGCGTGCCTCTCGACATCGGGGATGCGCTAAGAGTGTCAGCGTTCCGATCGCATGATCGCTTCGCCCTCCCCAGGAGCCGAGCAGAATGATCTCTGATGCACCAGCATCGAGCGCCGAGATCAGAGCCAGTTCCGTGTCCGTCGCATCTTTGCTAGTTGGAAAGCGTGAAAGCTGCACTCCAGCCAAAGCGAGCTCATTAATTTCGGACGGGCGCAGCGAGTCAAAATCGCCAACGACCTGGTGCAGCGGCAAGCCAAGTGGAGCGGCATGTCGGGCGCCGCCGTCGGCGGCGATCACCAGTGCAACGTCGCGCCATCCGGGCCAGTGCGCATCGAGCAGCGCCGGATCGGGTTGATCGCCCCCCGCAAGAATCAGCGCGCGCACAGATACCTCGCTCTCTATCGCGCGGGGTGCACCTGCGTCCTCCCTTCGCCGGCATGACCCGGATCAGGTTCGTAGGGTTCGCGGGCCATCCGCATCTCAGCGCCCGACGGCGCTCCCCTGTCGCGATGCCGAGAGTCTAGCGCTTCGCCCCCGCGAGGAGTGTTGCCACCCACGCTGCAACCGATGGCGCGTGTTCGTGGGCGTCTGCCTCATAGAAGGTGTCGGGGTGAAAGAAGGGTGAGTGGATCCCAACGGCGCGTACGCCAGCGGCGCGCGCCATGCGCACGTCGTCGAGTGTGTCGCCAAGGTACGCGGCCTCCGCTGGGGTCGCTGCGTGCCCAAGTGCAGTGAGTCCGCGTCGCAGCGGCGCAGGATCTGGTTTCTGTTCCACCGCGTCATCACCGTAGACCGCGGCGCCGACCAGGTCGGCCACGCCCGTCCGTTGAAGCTGTGCTGCCACAACTTTACGGTCGCCAGCGGTGACGATGCCGAGTGGGATGCCGGCGGCGACGAGTTGCTCAAGCGCCTGATAGGCGCCAGGGAGTAGCTCAGCCTCGTGACCTCGATAGGCCCCATGCCAAATGGTGGCGGCCCCCTCAACAAGATGCTCGGGGACCCCAAGGGCGGCATACATGCGGCGCCAGTTTGGCGAGACGGCTGCCCCGTAGCGTTCGCGTGTCAGCGGCGGTAGCCCAAAGGCTTTCATCACTTCAACGTTGGCCGCATAGACGTGCTCGGTCGTATCAATCAGGGTTCCATCCCAGTCGAACAAGACAGCTTTCACGGGCGTAGCGTACGTCGCGCCTAGAATCGCTGGGTGAACGAACCGAGCAGTGCCCCGATTCCAAGAGGAGCCGGCGAGCCGAGGAGTCGGATCAGCGACTTCCCTGGTGGTCTACGCGTGCGCGCCACCTGGGGGAGCAGCGGTCAGGCGTCAGCGGTCTTCGCCCTCTCGGAGTCGGGTGCGACCCTGGTTGACCATGGGTCTCTCGGCGCCGGGGCAGAGGCTGATCCCGACCGACTCTGCCGTATGGAGCTACGAGTTGAGACGCCGAACGGCGCGTGGGCCGTACGCCTCGCTACCGCAATCTATGACGAACCGCGCGCGATCCACTGGGATGACGCGGGGCTCTTTGTCGTCGGGTACGGCTTCACCGTCTACGCGTTCGGAGCGCGAACGGGGGCCCTCGCATGGAGCCATCAAACGGGCACACCCGTTGTTGAACTCATCGCTTCACCACGCTTTGGCCATGTCATCGTGCAGAGCGAGATTGAGACGTGGGCGATTCGCGGCGATGGCGAGGTGCGTTGGCGCCTTGCGCACAGCGATATCGTCGGCGCAGCCGAACTCATCGGCGGTCGATTGATCCTCACGAGTGTCCACGGCGAGGCACAGTCCATTGATCCGAATACCGGAGCGCACGGGTGACGAGCGTAGTGCCACTGATCGGCGCGGCACTCATCGCTCTCGGAGTGTGGCTCTCACGTCGCGTGGATGCGCGCACTCGCACCGGACAGTTGCTTGCCGGCCTTACGCCACTCACCCCCACGGCAGCCCTGCAGCTTGCAGCGTTACGCGGCGGTACGCTCCCCTATCTCGCGATCCACGGGAGCGTCGACGCTCCAGAGATCTTTGAGGACGAACATCATCGCCCGCTAGTTTATCGTCGCGAGCGCGTCTCCATTGCCGACGGAGATCAGTGGCGCGTTATTGATGTGGCAGTCCGAAGTCTCCCCTTTGTCTTGAGTGATCCAAGCAACGAGGTCCGAATCGCCGTCGATGATCTCGCCGACGGCCTCGTCGTTGTTGAGCGTCGATGGGAGGGGAGCGTCGCCGAGCTTCACGCCGCAACTCGGGAATACCAGAGCGCCGAGGCCAGGGACCTGGTTGCCGCGCTCGCGCTCAGTGATCCTACGCGTCGTGCACGGGTGGGACTCGAACAGATCAGCAGCCTCGATCGCGCCACCGCAGCTGGGCAGTTGGTAGAGGGTGAACTGCGAGCGGGCTCCGGCCGACCGCTGGTGGTCACGACCCTTGAACGTGCCGAGGCGCTCCGACTTCTCGGCGGGGAGCGAAGCGGTCGCCTTGCGCTGAGCAGCGTGGCACTCGCAATTCTGGTGCTTGGCGTGCTGCTCCTCATCGGCGGGATCGCCAGCGCCCTTGCCTCACCGGCGGTCGGCGTCGAATCGGTGAGTGCCGCTCCCGCACCAAGCCCGAGCCCCGAATCGGGTGATGCGAGAAACGGCGGTGTCAGCGTTGGTCCCGGAGGGCTGTTGGGGTTAATCGCGATGTTCGCTCTCCCACTGTTCCTTGCCTCGATCGTTGTGGTGATCACGCGCCTTGTCACTCACATTCGACGCTGACCAAGTACGATCGCACGATGACCACACAGCCGTACGACGTTCAATCGATTCGGGCGAGATTCCCGTCACTCTCCAACACCCTGCCTGACGGCCGACCGATCGCCTTCCTTGACGGACCCGCTGGCACTCAGGTGCCGCAAACGGTGATCGATGCGTATCGTGACTTCTTCCTCTACGCGAATGCCAACTCTGGGGGCGCGTTCATCACTTCGCAACGCCAAGGCGAGGTGGACGATGCTGCACATCGAGCGGCAGAGGATCTGCTCAATGCCCCACGAGAGAGCGTGAAGTTTGGTGCAAACATGTCAACGCTGAACTTTCAGCTATCACGCTCGCTTGCAAAGAGCTTGAAACCGGGCGACGAGATCATCGTCTCCCAATTGGATCACGACGCAAACTACAGCCCATGGCTCTGGCTCGCCGAGGATTTCGGACTCAGCCTCAAAGTGATCCCGATCCGCACGAGCGACGCAACGCTTGACATCGAGGCGTATGCCGCCCTTCGCTCCCCCCGAACAAAGATCGTTGCCGTCGGGATGTCATCCAACGCCGTTGGCACGATCAATCCATCAAAGGAGATCGTTCGCCTGGCCCATGAGGCTGGTGCGCTGACGGTGCTTGACGCCGTCTGCTCCGCTCCGCACTACCCAATTGACGTGCAGGCGCTCGACACCGACTTCCTGCTCTGCTCGCCATACAAGTTCTACGGTCCCCATGCGGGGCTTCTCTACGGCAAGCTCCCGCTCCTTGAACGCTTCGGTCGCTATAAGGTGCGCCCCGCCCATGACCTTTGGGAGACGGGCACCCCGAGCTTTGAGGCAATGGCGGGCACCCAGGCGGCGATCGATCACCTAGCCTGGATCGGCCGCGAGTTCGGTCACCCAGGCGTGGGCACAGCGCTCACTGGCCGCCGAGCTGAGATTCGCGCTGGCCTCCAGGCGATCACCCTATATGAGCGTGAGCTCGTCGTGCACCTGCTCGATCGGCTCGCCCAGATCCCTGGAGTACAGGTCTACGGCATCACCGATCGCGACCAGCTCGACCACCGCACCTCGATCGTCTCGTTCACGATGGAGTGGGCTACTCCGACGGAGGCTGCCGTTCACCTTGGTGCTGATGGCATTCAGGTATGGGACGGCGACTTCTACGCGGTGAATCCTGTCGCCGCACTCGGACTAACAGATCGCGGCGGACTATTGCGCATCGGGCTCATGTCCTACAACACGCGTGATGAGATTGATCGATTGATCGCCTCGTTGAAGGCCTTGGCTCTCGCACGCGGCGTGCAGGTGCGCTAATGCGCGCACCACTGATTCTTATCACCGTCGCGGATCATGATGAACCGGGCGACGCTGCACCGATTCACCTCATCAATGCCCGCTACGCCGATGGCGTTCGTAGGGCGGGTGGCATCCCCATCCTGATGAGTGCAAACGCGAGCGAGGATCAGCGCGCGACCGCTTTTCACATCATGGACGGTCTGCTCCTCTCGGGAGGTGCAGACATTGATCCAGCGCGCTACCACGAGTCGGTTGATGGCGCGGTCAACGTCGAGCCCGCGCGTGATGCACTGGAGTGGGCAGCGCTCGATGCCGCAGATCGTCGCGGCATTCCAGTCTTCGGCATCTGCCGCGGCTTACAGTTCTTGAACGTGCACCGCGGCGGCTCTCTGCTCCAGCACGTCGAGGGCCAGGTTGGTGCGGCGTATCCCGCAACCCCGGCGCTCTCACACCCGATCACGGTGCAACCTGGAACAACGCTGGCGCAGATCCTTGGAGACCAGCGCTCGCCACTGGTGGTCAACAGCTACCACCATCAGGCGGTCAGCCCGGAACGGCTCGCGCCCGGGCTTCGCGCCTCGGCGCTCACCGACTCCCCCCGCGGCACACTCGTGGAAGGGTTGGAGGAGCCTGGCGAGCGCTTCGTCCTCGGCGTGCAATGCCACCCAGAGCGCACCGAGAGCAGCCCAGCCGACCTCGAACTCGTGTGGTCTGCATTCATTTCGGCAGCACGCCCGCGCCAAATCTGAGGGGTACTCCCACCTGGGGGTGGAGTGGCACAATCTGAGCCATGAGCAACCCTCCGCCCGACGCCGATGCTGAATTCCAGAAGAGTGACCGCAGCGCTCGGCTCATCCGTACCCTTCGCTATGTAGAGGCCGCAGGCGAGGCGGGAATTCGGCCCGAAGACCTCGCCAAAAAACTCGGTGTGAGCCGCCGCACCGCCTACCGCGATCTGCAAGCTCTCGAGGCCACCGTCGGGGTCCCCGTTTGGAACAACCTTGGACGCTGGGGGGTTTCGCAAGAGGGACTCTTGCCTGAGCTGCGCTTTAGTAAAGACGAGGCGATCTCGGTCGTCCTGGCGGCTCGTCTCCTGGCCAAATTCTCAACCGGATACGCTCCCGAGCTCGGCGCAGCGTTGATGAAACTTGGCAGCCTTCTAGAGAACCCGTTGCGAAGTTCGGTTGAGCGCACAGTGACGCAGTTGAGCCAACTCACCGCGGATGACGATTCACAGGAGCGGCTGCGCCTGCTCACCACTGCCTGGGTTACCAACCGCGTAGTCGAGTTTGACTACGCGCCCGCCTGGAGCAATCCCGGAAGCGTCCGACGGGCACGTGTGCATCCGTACCTCATTGAGCCATCGGCAGCAACACACACGACGTATCTCATCGGACGTGATGAGACGCGCAATGCGCTGCGAACCTTCCGCGTTGATCGCATCAGCAACGTGCGCGTAACAACGGCGACGTTTGAACTCCCCAAAGACGTGGAGTTAGAGCGAACGCTCGCCGCCGCATGGGATATCGTTGCCGACCAACCACTTGAAGAGATCGTCATTCGCTTCAACAAGGAATCAGCCGCGCGCGTGCGAGAGACGCGATGGCATCCATCACAATCAATTGAAGAGCAGCTTGATGGGTCGCTGATTTGGCGTGCGCGAGTCTCTGGTCTTCTGGAGATTCGCTCCTGGGTACTCACGTGGGGCGACGGCGCCGAGGTGCTCCGCCCCGAGGCACTTCGTGACGACATGGCGAGAACGCACGCCGCAGCCGCCGCTCGCTACCGCCCTGACACGAGCGGCAAGGC
>RGCW01000035.1 GCA_009919005.1 Candidatus Aquidulcis sp.
CGAAGGGAGGGGCGATCTCTGGGGCGGGAGCGTCGGCTGGGAGCTCTTCGCGCACGACACTTTTCAATCGGGCGAGTGAGAGCTCACCCCGCAGCACTTGGGCCGCCAACTCTGACCGGCGCGACTGGTCTGAGATCTTCATTAATTCGTACGCATGGCTAATGGTGTCTGATCGTTCGGCAACGAGCGCCCTGATATCGGCAGGTGCGTGCACCAAGCGCAGGCGATTCTCTACGTATCCTTTGTCTTTGCCAATCCTATCCGCGAGCTTGCGAATGCTATAACCAAGGTCGGTCGTCATGCGCGAAAAGATTGCTGCCTCGTCAAGCGGCGAGAGATCTTCACGCTGAAGGTTTTCGATAATTGCAATCTCAAGGGCAATCTCGTCACTCATCGCCTCAACAATGGCAGGGATGAGTGGCAGCCCAAGGGAGAGCACGGCGCGCCAGCGACGTTCGCCAGCGACGATCTGATAGGAGCCTGGCTCGGTTGGCCTGACGATGATCGGCTGGAGTACGCCGTGCTCCCGAATGCTGGCGGTCAGTTCATCGGTCGCAAGGGGCGGCAGCGCGAGGCGGGGCTGTTTGGAGTTGACGGAGATTCGGTCGACGGCTATCTGTCGAACAGAGCGATCACCCTGTGCGTTCTCAGGCGGGAGGAGGGCGAGGACTTCGTCCTCAAGCCCCTGCTCAATGTTCCCGGAACCGCCAACCCGACCTTTCTCCTTCGGCACGCATCCTCCCCATCACGTCGGTGTGCCGCCTGCCCACCACTGCATCGCATCGTACCGCGCAAGGGGTGTGGGAGAATCCTCCGAGGCGCGAAGTCCTCAATGGGCAAGAACAGGAGGTGGGTGTGGGCACGGAACAAGAGCGTGATGTCGCTCGGGGTACCACCGCCTCTGGAGCCCCGCTGGAAACGTTCTACGGACCCTCCGAGCCGGGCGACGCTGAGTCTCAGATCGGCACCCCCGGTGCGTTCCCATATACCCGCGGCGTTCAGTCGACCATGTACCGAGGTCGGCTGTGGACGATGCGCCAGTACGCCGGTTTCTCCACTGCTCGGGAATCAAATGCGCGCTATCGATATCTCCTTGAGCAGGGGCAAACGGGCCTCTCCGTCGCCTTTGATCTACCGACGCAAATGGGCTACGACTCTGACGCTCCCGAGGCTGAGGGAGAAGTCGGGCGCGTTGGTGTGGCCATCGACTCAATCGCCGACATGGAGACGCTCTTCGAGGGGATCCCATTAGACAAGGTTTCGACCTCAATGACGATCAACTCCACCGCGCCGATTCTGCTCGCACTTTACGTCGCGGTTGCCGAGCGACAAGGGGTCTCGCGCGCCGCTCTCTCAGGGACAACGCAGAATGATCTCCTCAAGGAGTACATCGCTCGTGGCACCTACATCTTTCCACCTGAACCTTCGCTGCGGCTGATCACCGACGTCTTTGAATGGTGCGCCACCGAACTGCCGAAGTGGAACACGATCAGCATCTCGGGCTATCACATGCGCGAAGCTGGGGCGACCGCGGCACAAGAGCTTGCCTTCACCTTTGCCGACGCCATCGCATACGTTGACGCAGCGATTGCCCGTGGCCTTGCGGTCGATGCCATTGCACCCCGGCTCTCCTTCTTCTTTGCTGCATGGACCGACATCCTTGAAGAGGTGGCAAAGTTCCGCGCCGCGCGCCGCATCTGGGCGCGCATCATGCGCGATCGCTACGGTGCCAAGAGCGAGAAGTCACTCCTCTGCCGATTCCATGTGCAGACCGCCGGATCAACGCTGACCGCGCAGTCTATCGACAACAATGTCGTGCGCGCCGCGTACCAGGCGCTTGCAGCGGTGCTTGGCGGAGCACAAAGCCTGCACGTCAATGGGAAGGACGAGGCGCTGGCGCTGCCATCTGAGTCGTCCGCGCGCCTCGCACTGCGCACCCAGCAGGTGCTCGCTCACGAGGCCGGTGTCGCGGGCACCGTCGATCCACTCGGCGGTAGTTATGCGGTCGAGGCGCTGACCGATCAGGTTGAGCGTGATGCCCTCGCTCTCATCGCTGAAGTTGATCGACTTGGCGGGATGGTGGCCGCCGTGGCTGCTGGCTTTCCGCAGCGCGCGATTCAGGATTCGGCGTACGCGTATCAGCGTGAGGTGGAGAGTGGCGAGCGCGTGATCGTGGGTGTCAATCGGTTTGTGGACGAAGAGGTGGAGACCCCAGCGATTGCACGCATTGACCCGGCCCTCGAGCGCGAACAGGTTGCTGCGTTGCGGGCGTTTCGCGCGGAGCGAGATAGCGCCGCGGCTGCGGCCGCAATCGCAGAGGTTATCGCCACAGCGAAGGGGAGCGACAACATGATGCTGCCAATCCTGGCTGCAGTGAAGGCGGGCTGTACCGTCGGCGAGATCAGCGCCGCGCTCCGCAGTGTTTGGGGCGAGCACCGTGAGGCGATGGTCCTATGAGCCTCCCCATGCGAGGGCGAATTCACCACGTCGCCTCGGTCGTACGTGACATCAATGCCTCAATCGACTTCCACACACGTGTGCTTGGGCTGGCACTTGAACAGGTTGCCGATGTCCCGTCACAAGAGGTGCGGATCGCCTTCCTCACCGCTGGTGACTCTAAGATCGAACTCGTTTCGCCAACGAATGCCACCAGTGGCGTCGCGCGCTTTCTTGAGTCGAAGGGGGAGGGATTCCATCACCTCTGTCTGGAGGTGCCCGATATCGCTGCGGAACTTACCGCCCTCGCTGCGGCGGGGGTGCAGCTGATCAATGCAGAGCCGGTAGCCGGCGTCGAAGGTCCCGTCGCCTTCCTCCATCCAAAGAGCTGCAACGGTGTGTTGATTGAACTGATCGAAGTGCCTGGCGGTCCGGCGTGGAACCGTCTTGGGTTCGGCGCTCCAGGGGAGTTGCGGATTCGCTAGCGCTTAGCGCTTCGTGTAGCCCGCCTCAATCAAAAGGCGCGGAAGTTCCGTTGGTGAGGCGGCAACCTTGAAGCCGGCGGCCTCGAGTGCGGCGATCTTGTCGGCTGCTCGGCCCGAGGCGCCAGAGACGATCGCCCCTGCGTGACCCATGCGGCGACCCTCTGGTGCGGCGCGTCCAGCGATAAAGGCAACCCGTGGCAGGTGCTTGAGATGCTCGCCCGCCCATGCGGCGGCCTCCTCTTCCGCAGAGCCGCCGATCTCACCGATCAGCACGAGCGCGCGCGTTGCAGGGTCTGCAGCGAAGAGTTCAAGTGCGTCGCGGAAGGTGGTGCCGATGATCGGATCGCCGCCGATGCCGAGGCAGGTGGACTGACCAATGCCAGCGTCGGTCATCGACTGTACGGCCTCGTAGGTCAGTGTTCCCGAGCGGCTCACCACGCCAACGTCACCAGGTAGGTGAATGGAGGCGGGGATGATGCCGACCTTTGTGCCAAGGCCGTTCACGCCCGGCGTCGTTGCGCCTGGGCAGTTCGGTCCGATCAAGTGCGCGCCGTACTGCTGCACCACCGCGAGTGCGCCGACCATGTCGTGGACGGGAATGCCTTCGGTGATACAGAAGATGGTTGTGACGCCTGATGCGGCCGCCTCGGCGATGGCATCCGCTGCACCTGCCGCTGGAACAAAGATGCAGCTCGTGTTTGCGCCGGTTTTCTCGACCGCTTCGCGTACCGTGTCGAAGACGGGAACGGTGCCGTCAAGCCCCATCTCACCGCCGCGACCTGGGGTGACGCCAGCGACGATCTTGGTGCCATAGGCGGCCATCTGGCCAGCATGGAACCCACCTTCGCGTCCAGTGAGGCCTTGCACAACTAGTCGCGTGTGCTGATCAACGAGAATGCTCACCTGCCGCCTCCTGCTGCGGCGAGTGCCACCGCCTTCTCTGCCGCCTCATCTAGGCTGTTGGCCGTTTCAAACCCACCTTCGCGAAGCAAGATGGCCGCTTCCGCTGCCCTTGTGCCAACGATCCGCACGACCATCGGCACGACGCGCTCTTGCTGCGCGCGTGCCTCAATGAGCCCTTTGGCGACCTCATCGCCTCGAGTGATACCTCCGAAGATGTTGACGAGGATCGCCTTGACGCCGCTGTCGGCGAGGATGATGCGCATCGCCGCGGCGACCTTATCGGCGCGGGCCCCACCGCCGATGTCGAGGAAGTTCGCGGGCCTCCCGCCCGCACGGGTGACCAGGTCAAGTGTCGTCATCGCCAAGCCAGCTCCGTTCACCATGCAGCCGATGCTGCCATCAAGTCTGATGTACGAAATTCCTTGCTCTCGAGCCTCACGGTCGATCGGATCCTCACTGTCGGCATCACGCCACACAGCCGCGGTTGGATGGCGATCAAGCGCCGAATCGTCCAGGGTGACCTTGGCGTCAAGGCATATGAGGCGCTCACCGCCTGGGACATCCGGCGCTTGTACCACCGCGAGTGGATTCACCTCAACCAGGTCGGCGTCGCTCTCGCGGGCAACCTTCACGAGACCGGCCGCGATCGCACAGAACTGCTTGAGCAACTCACCGCGAAGCCCGATGCCGAAGCCGAGACGACGCGCCTGAAACGGAAGGAGACCACCGTGCGGGTGTGCAACCTCGCGAACAATGGCCGATGGATCCTTCGCGGCGACCTCTTCAATCTCCATGCCGCCTGCCGCAGAGGCCATCACGAGGACACCTCGCGTACTCCGATCAATGAGTGCAGCAAGGTAGATCTCTCGCAAGATCGTCGCGGCGGGTGCCACGAGAACGCGTCGGACTGGAAGCTCTTTGATCGTGAGTTCAAGGATCGCCGCGGCCGTGGCTTCAGCGTCCGTTGCTGTGGCGGCAAGCTTTACGCCTCCGGCCTTGCCGCGGCCGCCGACGAGAACTTGGGCCTTGATGACCACTTGGGAGGCACCTTGGGCGAATAGGCGTTCGGCGATGGCACGGGCGTCGGCAGGGGTGGTGGCAACCTCTGCATCCGGAACGGGTAGTCCGGCGCGCGCAAGGAGTTCGCGCGCCTCCGCCTCGTGGATCTTCATTCGTGCCTCCTCGGTGCTCTTTGACGTTAGATAACTCAGCGCAGCATACGCGTGCAGGGGCTGGGCGTGGCGGGTAGGATGTCCACGAGCGTCGGGGTGGCCCTAAGTTCCCCGAGAGAGCGGAGAGGAGACGGCATGGCTCGCGGTACGACGCTCCCGGCGCCTCGCCGAGGAATCCGCGGAGCGATTGCCTACCGCGGCGGCGAAGGGATGCTCGCCTGGGCCTTCCATCGCATCTCAGGGATCGCTGTCTGGGCCTTTGTGATCCTCCATGTGATCGACATCTATCTCGTTGGGGGCAACCCCGCCGCCTATAACGAGCTTCTTCAGATCTATGCGAGCCCCCCAGGGAGGGTCATGGAGACGCTGCTCGGCGCAGCCCTCTTCTACCACGCCCTCAACGGGATGCGGATCGTAGTGATGGATCTCTGGCCGGCTCTCACGGCTTACCACCGTCAGCTCTGGCGCATCGTCTGGATCACCTTTTTTGCGCTAGGTCTCCCTGGGGCCTACATCATCCTGAAGCCGATCTGGGAGTTGCCGAAGTGAGCGGACAGCCCCGTTCCCGGCAGCCACGGCCTGCGAGTCAGGGTCGCGAACTAACCTTTTGGTTACTGACTCGCTACTCAGCCGTCGCTCTCTTCGTTCTCGCACTTGCCCACTTCTCCATGACCCACTTCATCTTCGATCCGGCTGAGCAGACTGCTGAATGGATCACTCAGATGCGATGGAACTCCCTCGCGCTGCGCATCCTTGACTGGTCCATGCTCATCATCGTGCTGACCCACAGCTTCTTAGGCATGCGTACGGTCATCATGGACTACCTCAAAGGTACGACGCAGGGGGTGGTCCTTGCCCTGCTCTGGATCCTCGCAGCGATCTTGGTTGTGCTTGGGAGCAATGTCGTGTTGACGTTGCCTATGCAGTGACATCAGGGCTGCGTTCTTCAACAACGCACACCGACGTAGAGGCCATTGTCGTCGGCGCTGGCGGCGCAGGACTCTGGGCTGCACTTGAGCTTGCCCGCGAAGGGATTCCAACCGCCGTTCTCACGAAGTTGTATCCAACACGTTCGCATACTGGTGCGGCGCAAGGTGGGGTGTGTGCCGCCCTTGGCAACGTGGAGGAAGATCACTGGGAGTGGCACATGTTCGACACGATCAAGGGTGGCGATTACCTTGCCGATCAGGATGCTGCCGAGGTTTTGGCGCGTGAGGCGATCCCCGCGGTGATCGAGCTGGAGCGCATGGGACTTCCATTCAATCGCACCCCAGACGGCAAGATTGATCAGCGGAGATTCGGTGGCCACACACGCAATTTTGGCGAGGGCCCGGTTCGTCGTAGTTGTTATGCCGCAGATCGTACCGGTCACATGATCTTGCAAACGCTGTATCAGCAGTGCATTAAGGCGGGGGTCAAGTTCTACGACGAGTACCACGTCGTTGATCTCGTGTTTGAAGGGGGCGAGGCAAACCAGGGTGGGCGCTGCTCTGGTGTTGTGGGCTACAAGATTTCTGATGGCACGCTTCATGTGATTCGCGCCAAAGCCGTCCTTCTGGCGACCGGCGGATATGGTCGTGCGTGGCGAGTAACCTCCAATGCACACTCGCTGACCGGCGATGGGATGTCGCTGGCATGGCGGCACGGGGTGCCACTACAAGACATGGAGTTTTATCAGTTCCATCCGACGGGGATCGTTGGCATCGGCATTCTGCTGAGTGAAGCGGCCCGCGGCGAGGGCGGGTACCTCTTGAATGATTCGGGAACAAGGTTCATGGAGACCTATGCCCCCAAGCTCATGGAGCTTGCGCCACGCGACATGATCTCGCGCGCGATCTACCAAGAGGTTCGCGCAGGTCGCGGTATCGGCGGGAGGGATTACATTCATCTTGACGTTCGCCATCTTGGTCGCAAGGTCATAGAAGAGAAGCTGCCCGATATCACCGACTTTGCGCGGGTCTACCAAGGCGTGGAGCCGATTAGCGAGCCAGTCCCCGTGCAGCCAACCGCGCATTACGCCATGGGTGGCGTACCGACGAACCTTGAGACAGAGGTGCTCGCCGATGCGCGAGGCACAGTTGTGCCGGGACTTTTCGCAGCGGGCGAGGTCGCCTGTGTCAGCGTGCATGGAGCAAACCGACTCGGCACGAACTCCTTAGTTGATCTCCTCGTCTTCGGCAAGCGCGCTGGGATTAGAATGGCCCAGATTTGCAAGAGCACTTCGCAACCAGGCTCCATCCAGGGAGCCGAGCGCGCCGTGCGCGATGAACTTCTTGAATTGAGCACGCGCCCAACAGGGGTGCGCCCAGCCGAGATCCGCCGCGAACTTGCAGCCCTGATGATGGATAACGTCGGCGTCTATCGTGACGAGGCGCTCCTCGGTGCCGCGGTGAAGCGGATCACGGCGCTGAAACTGGAGTACGCAAACGTGCGCGTTGAGGACACTGGAAGCGTTTTCAACACCGATCTTCTCGAGGCGCGTGAGCTTGGCTATCTGCTCGACACCGCCGAGGCAACTGCGGTCTCTGCCTACGCCCGCAAGGAGTCGCGAGGCGCCCATAGTCGCGAGGATTTCCCAGAGCGCGATGACGCCAAGTTCCTGGCTCACACGCTTGTCTGGCGAGGAACCGAAGGTGCCGCTGCCTCTACGATCGACTACAAGCCGGTCACGATCACCAAATTTGAGCCGAAGCCGAGGGTTTATTAGATGACCAGCAACGGCAGCGTTGAACTGAAGATCCAGCGCTTTGATCCGGAGCGAGACGCGGCGCCCCACTGGCAGACGTTCACCGTTCCAGTTGAACCAATGGACCGAGTCCTAGATCTACTAACGCGTGCGAAGGAGCTCTTTGATGGCTCCATCACCTTCCGTCGTTCATGCGCGCACGGCGTCTGCGGCTCTGACGCCTTACTGATCAATGGACGTAACCGACTCGCCTGCAAACTGCGGGTTGAGCAGTTAGGGAAGAGCGTTACGGTGGCCCCACTTCCCGGCCTTCCGATCGTGAAGGATCTCGTGGTTGACATGGATGGCTTCTTCGACAAGTACCGCTCCGTGCAGCCCTACCTGGTTGCTTCGCCTGTTGAGGGGAGCGGTGAGCGATTACAAAGTCAGGAGCAGCGTGACCGCTTTGACGACACCACAAAGTGCATTCTCTGCGCCGCATGCACGACCTCGTGCCCAAGTTTCTGGGCTGAGCCTGAGTATGTGGGACCAGCTGCAATTGTGAACGCCCACCGGTTCATCTTTGATTCGCGCGACGAGAACGCAGAGGCACGACTCGACATTCTTTCCGATGAGGATGGAGTGTGGCGCTGCCGAACGACCTTCAATTGTGTTGAGGCTTGTCCTCGAGGAATCAATATCACAAAGGCCATCCTAGAAGTCTCCTCTGCAATCAGCGCACAGGAGTAGCAGTGTGTCGACGCGCTCACTGATCATTCGCACCGATGGGGCGTGCCGAGGGAATCCAGGACCTGCCTCAATCGGCGTGGCACTGTACGACGCTACCGTTCCTGGTTCTGATCGCCCTGACGCAGCTCCCATTGCATCAATCTCAGCGGCGATCGGCACAACGACAAATAATGTGGCGGAGTGGCGTGCCATGGTTGCTGCAATTGACTTTGCGGCAGAACTCG
Organism: Candidatus Aquidulcis sp.; assembly: GCA_009919005.1. GTDB lineage: Bacteria > Chloroflexota > Limnocylindria > Limnocylindrales > Limnocylindraceae > Limnocylindrus. Next base: position 8,636 of record RGCW01000035.1, read on the forward strand.
GTGCGCGTGAGGTACGCCTGCTCTTAGACAGCAAGTTAGTAGTCGAGCAGCTGCAGGGTAGGTGGCGTGTCCGAGACGCAAAGCTCGCACCACTTTGCGATGAGGCGCAACGAGGTCTCATGCGCTTTGCGACGTGGAGCGCTCAGCATGTGCCTCGCGATCAGAACAGCCGGGCCGATGCGCTTGCGAATGAGGCACTTGATCGTGCACTGCGGGGTGGACCGGCATGGATCGCGCGGCGACCCGAGGAGCCCAACCTGGTAGCGCCGCGGAGCCATGCGACATCCAGCGCTGCAGAGAACCAGGCTACGCGCATCACGATCCTTGGATCTGGAGCGAGCCGTGGTGTCCCGCGGGTCGGCTGTCGCTGCGGCGTCTGCCTCTCACGGGATCAGCGCAATCAACGGCTGCGCAGCTCAGTTCTGGTCGAGTGGCACGATGGCGCGGCGGAGCGTGGCGTGATTATTGACCCTGGCATGGACCTACGACAGCAGGCGCTTCGTCACGGCATCCATCGGCTTGATGGTGCACTCGTCACTCACATCCATGTTGATCACACAGGTGGCATCGACGAACTGCGCGCCTACACCGACGCCCAGGACACGGTTCTGCCTATCGGCGCAGGCGTGGCGACTGCCGAAGAGTTGCGCCTGCGCTGGGAGTATGCGGTGGATGGCCGGACGGCACCGGGGGCTGGTATCCCAGCGTTGCAGTTGATCAGTTCTGATCGCCAGATTCAGATTGCTGGTCGCACGTTCGACGCGATCCCGATCGTTCACGGGAAGCGGCCTGCTCATGGATGGCGGAGTGGCGGATTCGCCTATCTCACCGATGTTGGCTCTGTGCCACCAGCGTCGCGAGAGCTCCTTGAAGGTTTGGACCTGCTCATCGTGTCAGCGCTGCGTGATCTCCCTCACCCCACACACCAGACCGTCGATGAGGCGCTGGCGGTGATCCAGGCCGTCGCGCCACGACGGGCACTGCTGACGCACCTTGACCACGACCTCGATTTTGAGGACTTGGCGGCACGGCTACCGGCGGGCGTGGCCCCCGCGTTCGACGGACTCGTCGTTGAGGTGCCGGCGCGGTAGACTGCCGATCCGGCGAGATGGTCGGACGGCCGCGGCGCCCCTTCGGGGACGTCGAGGAAAGTCCGGGCTCCAAGGTGCAAGGCAGCGGGTAACGCCCGTCCGCCGTGAGGCGCGGACTAGTGCCACAGAGACGAGTCCACCGCGGAGCTTCGGCTCAACGGTGGGGTGAAACGCGGCAAACTCTGCCTGGAGCAAGGTCGAATAGGGAGGCATTTCAGTCGCTTGCGGCTGAACCGGCGCACCGCCGGGACCTCCGGGTTGACCGCTAGAGCCACCGAGCGATCGGTGGTCGAGATGGATGGCCGTCCCCCCTCGCGGGGGACAGAACCCGGCTTACA
>RGCW01000036.1 GCA_009919005.1 Candidatus Aquidulcis sp.
AGCGGGCCATCCACCAATCGGCGCACGCGGCGAAGATCCGGCGACTGCAGAGACACCAGAGCACGATGTAGTCGCTGAGCGACTCGGCATTTTTGATCTGGAGCGCGGTGCGAAGGTGGCGGGTGCCGCCTTCCCGGCCTACCGTGCCGATGGCGCAGCGCTGATTCGCGCGCTCATCAATCTCTTCCTCGATACCCACGTGCGCGAGAACGGATTCACCGAGGTGTGGCCACCGATACTGATCAACGAGGCCTCAGCGCGAGGGACTGGACAGATCCCAGATAAAGAGGATCAGATGTACGTCGTAGGTCGCGATGGCTTCTATCTCGCCCCGACGGCCGAGGTCCCAGTGACGAACCTCCACCGCGACGAGATCCTCGACGGGGCGCTCTTACCGATCCGTTATGCCGCCTACACGCCATGTTTCCGACGTGAGGCCGGTGCGGCGGGACGCGAAACCCGTGGCATCTTACGGTTGCACCAGTTTGACAAGGTGGAGATGGTGAGCTTTGAGCGACCAACGGAATCAGCAGCGGCACTGGAATGGCTGACCGCCCGTGCCGAAACGCTCCTGCAGCGACTCGAGCTTCCCTATCGCGTCTTGTTGATGGCAACCGGCGACATGGGCTTTGTGCAGATGCGCAAGTACGACCTTGAGGTCTGGGCACCTGGCTCCAAGCGATGGCTTGAAGTGTCGAGTTGCTCCAACTTCGGCGACTATCAGGCGCGTCGCATGGCCATTCGGTATCGAACTGCGCCTGGCGAGAAGCCAGAGCTCGTGCACACCTTGAACGGTTCAGGCCTCGCCGTGCCCCGAGTCCTCGCCGCACTCCTTGAACATGGCGCTCAGCCCGATGGCAGCGTTCGACTTCCGGCAGCGCTGCACCCATATCTGGGTGGACGGACGCATCTCGCCCCCGCGGGGAAGAGCTAGACCGTTATCCGATACACTCCGTCGCGGAGGGGTGCCGGAGTGGTTGAACGGAGCTGTCTTGAAAACAGCCCAGGCTGGTAACGGTCTGCGGGGGTTCGAATCCCTCCCCCTCCGCCACCGTTCACCATCCCACGCTGGGGCACACTTTCCCGAATGAGTGGCGGTCTCTGTTCCACATGTCGGCATGCCCGCCTTGTTGTGAGCGGTCGCGGATCGCGCTTTGTGCGATGCGGGCTCTCCGATGCCGATGATCGATACCCACGGTATCCGCGATTACCGGTGGTGCGATGCGCAGGATTTAGCGCTGAGACTCCGCCCGACGAGTCGCGGTCAGAAGCACCGTCCACAACGCCACCAGATCGTCAGGGGTGAGCGCACCGGCCCCGCGTGCGGCGATGCGTTTGAGTAATGCAGCCTCGCGTTCTGGGTCAAGGATCGCGCGACCAAGTTCGGCCTTGACCTCTCCCGCCTCAAGGGCAAGCGAGGTGCGGGCGGCGAGCAGCGACAGGAGCTGATCATCAATTGCGTCAATCGCGGCGCGAATCTCTCGAAGGCGAACCTCAGGATCGCTCATGCCAGTCCGTCTGAAGCACCAGCGGCGCGGTGAAGTTCAGCGATAAGGGCGACCGCACGTGGATAGCCAGAGGCACCGTAACCGCGCACGGTGATGGCGGCGAGGTCTTCAATGAAGTTGACGCTACGGAATGGCTCGCGAGTCGACGGGTCGCTGAGGTGCACCTCGGCAAAGGGGCGCTCAACGGCGAGGAGCGCATCGCGCAAGCTCACGCTCGAGTGGGTGAGCCCCCCGGGATTGATGATCAGCCACGAGTAGTCTCGCACGTGAAGTCGATCAATCAGCTCACCCTCGTGATTTGACTGCACCGCGTCAACCAGGTGAAGTCCAGCCGCCGCCGCGGCGGTTGCCACCGCGGCCTCAATCTCCGCGAGGGTCGTTGTGCCGTAGGTTTCAGGCTCGCGCTCACCGAGAAGGTTGAGGTTTGGGCCACTAATCATCAGCAGCGTGGTACCTGCCGCGTGGGCGCGAACGCGGGGAGGCAGAGCTGCGAGGTCAACCCGTCGAGAGATTTCGGCCACGAGCCCCTCCTAGTGAGTGCCGGCCAGCATGGCAACGGCAGCGCGTTCCACGAGGCTAGCAGGTACATCGTTGCGAACGAGATAACCGTCGTTGTTGACGAGCACCCAGCGAATCTTGGAATCGGCAACCTTCTTGTCGCGACCAGCCGCAGCCAAGAGGTCCGCTACCGATTCAGTTCGTGGGGCAACACCCAAGTCAAGTGCATCAAGGAGCGCCAGGGCCCGATCCGCAAGGGGCACCGGGGTAACACCAAGCTCGCGACCGATGTATAGCGCTGCGCGCAGCCCATATCCAACCGCCTCGCCGTGCAGCAGATTCTGGTATCCGGCAGCCTGCTCCAGAGCGTGACCGAGCGTGTGACCGAGATTCAAACTGATGCGTTCGCCAGACTCTCGTTCGTCAGCGGCGACAACACGGCACTTCCACCAACCAGCGCGCTCAACGATTTCGGCCAGAGTGCCATCGTTATGCAGCGACGGATCGCCCGATCGAAGTCGCGGAGCCGCCTCCTCAAGCACGGTAAAAAGGCGAGCTTCGCCGAGGAGTGCCACCTTTGCCGCCTCAGCCGATGCGGCGACCAGCTGGCGGACGGGCAAGGTCCGAAGGGCTGCGAGATCAGCGATGACCGCCTGCGGCTGGTGAAACGCGCCGACGAGATTCTTCCCCTGAGGAAGGTCGACACCAGTCTTCCCCCCAAGGGACGCATCAATCTGTGCAGCCAGTGTTGTCGGGATTGCAACCCAATCAAGGCCACGAAGATAGAGGGCCGCGAGAAGTCCAGCCGCATCGGTCAGTGCGCCACCGCCAACCGCCACAAGTAGATCTCCGCGCTCGACTCCAGCGTTCGCCAGTCGCTGTGCTGCGGCGCCGATCTCGTGCAGTTCTTTTGCCGCCTCGCCGCTTGGCAAGTCAATCTGAATCACGTCGATCCCGGCACTGTGGAGCGCATCGCGTAGCGGTGCGGCGACGTGTCTGGCGGCGATCGGTTCAGTGACGAGCACCATGCGGGTTGCACGTCGCTCCGCGAGCACGCTGCGGAGGGCGTCGCTGGCGATCTGGTCGCCCACCACCCAGCGCCCCGAGGAGGTCGTCGCATCAACAAGTGGACGAGCGGAGTCAACATGAGAACGCACGAGCGCTATCGCTTCATCGGCGAGTGATCCTGGGCTGCGGGAGCTGACGAGTCGGATCCCAGGTCGATAGAAGCGCTCCCGATCGTTGCGGAGTCGCTCGAGCGTCGCCGTTGGATCCGCGTGGTTCATCAGTGGTCGCACGACTCGTGCGGTGCGCAGTCGCCGCGCGATCGCGTTGTCGGGGGCATCCAGCCAGAGGAGGATGGCACGCTCGCGAAGTGCCCAGCGATTTCGTGGGTCAGCTGCAGCACCCCCACCCAGAGCGACCACTCTGCCGATGCCGAGTTCAGCACCGAGCGAGCCAGTGGGCGGCTCGGGTGCGACAAGTGAGGCGATCAGTTCGCGCTCGCGTCGTCGAAAGCCCTCCTCACCCTCGCGTTCAAAGATGGCGGCAACGCTGTCGTGTGACACACCCGTTTCGGCGATGACCGCACGGTCGGTATCAAGGAAGGGGACACCGAGTTTGGCGGCGAGACGTTTGCCGAGGGAGCTCTTCCCAACGCCAGGGAGCCCGACGAGCGCAAGATCACGTGCCATCTGCATCGGTGACTAGTCGTCGCCGCCAGAGCCGGCCGTGCTACCACCCGCCGATGGTGCAGTTCGTGGAGCAGCGGCTCGCGCACGGAGCGCTGCAAGGTTCGCCTGTATCTCTGCGAGTGAGTCCCCGCCAGTCTTCTCCAGAAGGAACGGCACGATCGCGAGGGCGACCATGGCCTCGCCGATGACGCCAGCGGCCGGAACGACGCTGATGTCCGAGCGTTCGTAGTGCGCCTTTTCGACCTTTTCGCCCGTGATCAGGTCGGCAGAGGGGAGCGGTCGGGCAAGCGTGCTGATCGGCTTCACAGCACCGCGCACGACGATTGGCTCACCATTGGAGACTCCTCCCGTCAGTCCGCCAGCGCGATTCGTGCGGTGCACCCAACTGCCGTCGGGGGAGCGACCCTCTATCACGTCATGCACGTCGGAGCCGAAGATGCGCGTCTGTTCAAAGCCGAGGCCAAATTCGACGCCCTTCACACTCTGAATGCTGGCGATCGCGGCGGCGAGTGCCGTATCCAGGCGGCGATCCCAGTGCACATACGAGCCAAGGCCCATCGGGAGCCCTTTCACCACGACCTCGAAGATGCCGCCAACCGTGTTCCCAGCCTCACGTGCTTCATCAATGCGCGCAATCATGCGCTCCTCCGCGGCGGGATCAGGGCACCGGAGTGGGCTCGCCTCTGCTTCAGCGCGAGTGCGCGTGCAGCTCGCAGGGTCAACGGCCACGCCGCCCACCTCAGCGGTGAACGACCAGATCTCGATGCCGAGTGCGTTGAGCAGTGCCTTGGCCACACCACCAGCAGCCACGCGTGCCGCCGTTTCACGAGCCGATGCGCGCTCAAGCACATTGCGCACGTCATCAAATCCGTACTTCAATGCCCCGGCGAGATCGGCATGCCCTGGGCGAACTCGCGTCACCGGGATCGCGCGCTTGGTCCCTTCGGCCGCTGCCGCCGCGAGCGCTGCGGCCTCCTCCTCCGTGAGCGGGGCAACCTGCATCACGTTCGTCCAGTTCTGCCAATCGCGGTTTTCGATGAGCAGCAGGATCGGCGAGCCGAGCGTCGCGCCGTGGCGAACGCCGCTGCGAATCCGAGCGCGGTCCTGCTCAATGGTCTGACGAGCTCCGCGACCGTAGCCGCCCTGACGCCGGCGAAGGTCCGACTCAAGCATGGGCTCGGTGAGCGGCACCCCAGCTGGCATCCCCTCGACGATCACACCGAGCTCTGGTCCGTGTGACTCACCCGCGGTCAAGAATCGAAAGGTCATGGCTCCTCCTCTACGGCCTAGATGTCTGCGTTGCTTTGTTGAATGCCTCTCGCATCACCGCGAGCGGAGCGGGCCGCCCTGTCCAGAGTGAGAATGCCGCGGCCCCCTGAAGGAGCAACATTTCGCCTCCGTCTGCCGCCTCGGCACCAGCGGCCCGAGCTGAGTGAACCAGTGCGGTCTCTCCAGGGGTGTAGACCACATCCAGTACGAATTGGCCCGCGCGAAATGCCGCCGCAGGCAACGCTAGTGCCCCGTCCCGGAGGCCGAGTGTGGTCGCGTGTACGACAAGTCCCGCAACCTGCGCCTCTTCGACCAAGAGCCCCTCATGCCATGGTGCGGCACGTACGGTCAGGTGTGGAGCGGATTTTCGCAGCTCGGCAACGAGTCGCTCGGCGCGCGCGAGGTGGCGATTCGCGATAGAGAGCTGCGCGATACCCGCGCTGATAAGGGCTGCGATCGCGGCCTTTGCAGCACCACCAGCACCGAGCACCAGGGCGTGCCGCGGAGTGCGCCGACCATCAAGTAGGCCATCGAGCGCTGCGCGAAAGCCAGCGATATCGGTATTGCGCCCAACGAGTCGACTCCCTGCGCGGGTGATGGTGTTCACGGCGCCTATCTGGATGGCGTCGTCCGTCATTGAATCAAGGAGCGGTGCGATCTTCTCCTTGTGTGGCACGGTGACGTTCGCCCCCATGATCATCGGATCAGCGCGAAGCTCCGCAACCACTCGAGCCAGATCAGCGGGCGGGACGTCAATCGCCTCGTAACGAACGGGGAGACCGATGGAGTCAAATGCCGCCTGCTGAAATGCGGGCGAGAGACTGTGCTCCACCGGATGTCCGAGGAGGAGAATTCGCCGACCGCTCATGCCGCCGCTCCGATCCGAGCCAGATCTTCATAGAAGGTCGGGTAGCTCACCGCTGCGGCACCTGGGTCATCGACAGTGACCTCTACACCCGCGACAAGTCCAGCGATCGCAAAGGTCATCGCTAGTCGATGATCGGCGAGCGCTGCGGTTGCACCCGATGCTGGTCGGCCGCTCCCCGCGAAGTGCAGATCGTCGCCAACGACCGTGATAGATAAGCCGAGCGCAGCGAGCCCCGCGGCGATACCTGCGATCCGATCACTCTCTTTGGCGCGGAGCTCGCCCGCACCCCGGATGCTCGACGCGCCTGAGGCCATTGCCGCGGCAAGGGAGAGGATGGGGACCTCGTCAATCGCCATCGCCACGTCGGTGGCGCTCATCTCAATGCCGTGAAGTGCGGCACTTCGGACGCGCAGGTCGCCCACCGGCTCACCCGAACCAGTATCTGGGTGTGGGAACTCATCGATTCGCGCGCCCATCCGCCGTAGCAGGTCGATTGAGTGTCGGCGGGTTGGGTTGAGCGAGACGTCGCGCACCAAGAGGTCGGCGTTGGGATGCAGGCTCCCAGCCACCAGCCAGAAGGCGGCCGATGATGGGTCGCCTGGGATCGTGACGTGTGGGAGTGCCGACAAGGGGCCAGGAGCGATGGTGACGGTTGTCCCGTCTAGCCCCCGGGTAGTTCGGATCAGCGCCCCGCGTGCGGACAGCATGCGCTCTGAGTGATCGCGCGTCGCCACGGCTTCTCGATAGGAACTCTCTCCGTTGGCCGCGAGCGCCGCAAGCAGGACGCACCCCTTCACCTGGGCGCTCGGCGTTGACGGCGTCCAGGTCACGCTGCGAAGCGATCCGTCAGTCGTAATGGTGAGTGGCGCTCGCGCACCTTCATCACCCGAGCCCACAGCCCGCGCGCCCATCGCTCCGAGCGGTTCAAGGACACGAGCCATCGGTCGGCGCTGCAGTGAGGCATCACCAGTCAATGTGTGAGTCCCTGGAATGCCGGCAACGAGACCAGCGCCGAGTCGCATTGAGGTTCCGGAGTTCCCGCAATCAAGTGGCGCAGTCGCGGGACGCAATGAGCGACGACCGCCGGAGCGGACCCTCCAGCGCGCGGTCCCTGGTGCATCAATCGACGTCGTTTGCTCGCGCGACACGGATGCACCGAGCGCAGCGATCAGGCTCGCCGTGGACCGAACATCATGGCCGTCGCCCGCACCGGTCACCAGTGTTTCACCATCCGCAAGTGCGGCATAGAGGAGCGCCCGATGACTCATTGACTTGTCTCCTGGCAGGCGAAGCTCTCCGCGCAGTCGATCGCTCATCGCCCCGAAGCCTCATCAGGTGCGGCATGCAGCGGCGCGACAAGGGCATGGATGCTGCGTAGCTCTCTAGCTAGACGGGTGAACATCGGTACGGTGAGTGATTGCTCGCCATCGGACCAGGCCTCTTCTGGCTTTGGGTGTACCTCAACCATGATGCCGTCAGCACCCGCAGCGACACCTGCATACGACATCGGCGCCACCATCCAGCGTTTCCCCGTGGCGTGACTTGGATCAACGATCACCGGCAGATGGGTGAGTCGTCGCAAGATCGGAACCGCGTTGAGGTCGAGGGTGTTGCGGGCGGCCGTCTCGAAGGTGCGAATGCCACGTTCGCAAAGGATCACGTTTCGATTGCCAGCGGCCAGGATGTACTCAGCTGCAAGGAGCCACTCCTCGACGGTGCCAGAGAGTCCGCGCTTGAGCATCACCGGCATGCGAGTTCTGCCAACCGCGTTCAACAGCGAAAAGTTCTGCATGTTGCGCGTACCAATCTGCAACACGTCGGCGAACTCAGCGACCATATCTACCTGGGCTGGCTCCATCACCTCGGTGATGATCGGAAGCCCGGTCCGCTCACGGGCCTCGGCGAGGAGTCGCAGCCCTTCAAGGCCGAGGCCTTGGAACGCATAGGGTGAGGTGCGTGGTTTGAATGCACCGCCGCGCAATAGGGTCGCTCCAGCGGCTGCAACGCCCGCCGCTACGTCAAAGAGTTGCTCACGTGATTCGATCGAGCAGGGCCCCGCCATCAGTGTGAGCGATCCGCCACCGATCACCGCATCCCGCACCTTGACCACCGTCGGCACCTCGCGGAACTCGCGAGAGCTGAGCCGATAGGGGCGTGATGGACGAGCGACGGAGTCAACACCCGCCAACTCCGCGAACGCACCGCTCACGCGCTCATCGAACCCCTTTGGGCCGAGGAGCGCGAGGATCAGACCGCCTTCAGTCTGCTCGTCATAAACAGCGAGGCCAGCGTCGGCGGCGCGTCGTCGTACCTCGTCGACCTGTTCCGCGGTTGCCGACCGTTTCATCCGTACAAACATCGTTCACTCCACACTCTTGGCGGACTCTCTGGCGCCACTTCTGGGGGAAAAGAAAAGAGCAGAGGTCTTCCCTCTGCTCACATCCCGGCAGGACCGCCGGTCAGACGCTTACGCGCCTGGGCTGGTCATGCCGGGTATCGAAAAGAGGGGAGTGGAGCAATTCCGCACGAATCTACCCCCGCAAAACCGCGATTTCCCCCGCGCTAGGCGTCGTGTGTCACCAAGAGGGGGTGTCCGAAGCTCGTCGAACGGTGGGTCGGGGAGGGCTCCCCGCACAAAATGTGAAATTCACGCTTGCAGTTATCCACATTGTGTTTTAGTTTTCCACAAGCCCCAAATGTGGGGCGGAGTTATGGCCGTCCGAAGTCCGGGCAGGCCAGAGTGGAGGTTAAGCACATGGCTGTAAAGAAGAAGAAGGCCGCTGCGAAGCGTAAGCCTGCTGCCAAGAAGGTCGCCAAGAAGCGTACGGCGAAGAAGGCCGTTGCGAAGAAGGCCCCTGCGAAGCGAAAGGCCAAGCGCAAGACGGCGAAGAAGGCCGTTGCGAAGAAGGCCCCTGCGAAGCGCAAGCGCCGCAAGTCAGCCAAGAAGGCCGTCGCCAAGAAGGCTCCTGCGAAGCGCAAGCGCCGCAAGTCAGCCAAGAAGGCCGTCGCCAAGAAGGCTCCTGCGAAGCGCAAGCGCCGCAAGTCAGCCAAGAAGGCTGTCGCGAAGAAGGCCCCTGCGAAGCGCAAGCGCCGCAAGGCAGCCAAGAAGAAGTAACCAATAACGATCCGTCGAGGATCGTTCGAGAGGCGTCCAGGGCAACCTGGGCGCCTCTCATTATTTCCCCGCATACTTGAATGTATGAATCGACCAATTGTTGTCAGCGACATGGATGGCACCCTCACCACCGCGGAAACCTGGCGCGGTGTGCACCAATGGATCCGCGCGAACTACCCGAGTGCCGCAGCGCGATGGTTCATCGGCATCCGATTGCCCATGGTTGTCCTGGCTCGCAGTGGCGTCCTTAATAAAGAGCGCTTTCGCGCGCGCTGGCTGGAAGATCAGACGCGACTATTGCGCGGCGTCGCTCGCGAGCAGTTAGAGGCAATGGGGGAATGGGTCGTCGAACACCATCTCTGGCCGGCCCGGCGCGTCGCAGCGGTAGCGGCAGTACAGGCGGCGCATGCCGCCGCGTGCGCGGTTGACGCGAGCAGCGAGCTGGTCCTCGCGACGGGCGGATACCAGCCGATCGCCTCGGCGTTCGCACGACGACTTGGGGCGAGCGCGGCACTCGGCACGCCGTTTGAACTCCACGACGGTCGTGCAACCGGTCGGCTCGCTGCGATCACACAGTCGGGCGACGAGAAGGCACGCGCCGTACGCAGTTATGCGGCGGGTGGACGGATCCTAGCCGCCTTTGGTGACACGGCCGCCGACATCCCACTCCTTGCACTTGCCGAGCGCGCCGTCGCGGTTGCGCCAGATCGCGCGCTCGCTCAGGAGTGCGCCCGCCTCGGCTGGGAGCGCCTCGGCTAGCGTTGCGCGGGTGATTCTGGGATACTCGCGCTCGGTCTCGGAGAGGTCGCATAGAGGTCTAGTGCAGCGGTTTGCTAAACCGCCACGTGGGGTTTTCCT
>RGCW01000037.1 GCA_009919005.1 Candidatus Aquidulcis sp.
ATCAGTCAGATGGAGCCGAAGATTGTCATCCCCATGTCACTGATCGATGACGCGAATAAATCTTCCGCCGCAATCAAGGCCTTCTGCAAGGAGCAGGGCCTGGCGACACCACCACCCGCCCAGCAGAAACTTGCAATTAGCATCTCGGCCCTTCCTGAAGAGACGACGACGATCATCATCGAGGCTCGGGCCGACGGGCTTGGTGGCGCGGAGGCATCCGCAAGCGGCACGCTCGGACTCGGCTGACCCCTGCGACAGACTGTTGGCACAGCCAACTGATCTCCTACGCACATGAGTAAGCCCCACTGCGTCAATTGCCACCGCGAGATCTCACCGGGCGAGCCAACCTACGAGATCAAAACCTTTCTTGATCCCTTTCCGCCGAACGGCGTCGCCTGCTCACCGCGTTGTCAGCAGCAACAAGAGAGTGAGAGCAAGGCGCGTGCCCTCCTGCTCTATAACTCACCGCTGAATCCCTACACGGGCGGCAAAGATGACTGACGGAGATTTCGGCGGAGATGCTGGGGGTGATGATTCCGGCCACGACGGCGGCGCCTTTGATCTCAATAAGAACGGCACGGCGCTCGACGAGTTCATTCTCTTTGCCGCGATTACCGACGGTGATCGTGCACGACGTTCGTCGGGTGGGGGGCCAGCAAAGCGCTCTGGCTGTCTGCTCCCGGTAGCGGTTCTCCTCGTGCTCCTCCTTGGAGTGCTAGCGCTCTAGAACGACCCGCTCCCAACCTCCAGCGATGTTGAGCTGATGCGGTTCGCCACCCGCAGTAAGCGCCCGCGTTGGCAGGAGCCCAACGATCTCCGTTTCGCCTATCTCAACACCTCGCTTCATCGCTGCGGACCGAATGCGCTCACGAATCGCGTGAAGGGTATCGCCGCGATCTGTAGCGTCAGCAAGTTCGTGCAGATTCATGGACACCTGTGCAGCCCCTTTGCTAGCAAGCGCAAAGCCGAGTGCCTGAAGCCCTTGAATGCCGCCAGGAGAGGCACCGCGTATCTCACGAGCGATCTCCTTCGCGATGATCAACAACCGCTCCGGATCGGCGCCAGCCAGCGCGATGTTCCAAGCGGCCATGATTGGTCGGGCTCCGACTGCGGTCGCGCCAGCGGTTGGATGCGGCGCAGCGGGACCGAAGTCGGGAGCGCCATCCACAGTTGACTGATGCTCGGCGAGCTGCTCGAAACCACCGCGCCGCAGCACTGGAAGTGATCGTCGCCCCTCGTTCCGTGCGGCAGAGGCATACAGGTGCACTGGTATTTGAAGCGTCGTCGCGATTGCTGCACCAGCAACTCGCGCGATCTCGGTCGCCTGCGCAAGTGACGCGGCGGATGAGATCGGGACGACGGGAACGACATCGAGTGCGCCAATCCGTGGATGCACGCCCCTTCCCGCTCCTGATTTTTCTGGCGCCGAAAGATCAATAGACGTTACGGCGACACGCGCAAGTGCCAACGTCGCCGTCACGAGTTCAACGCCTGCCGCGGCAACGTAGGTAAAAACGCTGCGATCATGGTCGACGTCGGAATGAACATCAAGGAGCGTCACACCCGACGTTGATCCAATCGCGTCAGCGGCCCGCTCTACGATCCGACGATCACGCCCCTCGCTCAGGTTCGCGACGATCTCAAAGTTGGCTCCCGGGACGGACATCAGGCCAAGGTGCGTCGCATCACGGGCCAGCGTCCATCGGGGCCGGTTGCGGCGACGGTAAATCCGAGCCGCTCCCAAAAGCGTTGGGTTGCAGCCGACGTCTGCTCTGGGTCAGACACGGTTTCGGACTCTTCTGGAAACGCCTCCACCGCCGCGAATCCGGCCGCGCCGAGTCGCGTGAGTACCCCAGCAACGAGCGCGCTGCCAAGCGCCGTTCCGCGTGCAGCGGGCACCACTGAGATGCAGGTAACGATGGCGGGCGGCGGGCTCTCGGGTAGGTCGGGGTAGCGATCGCGGAGCCGTTGGGCTCGTGGAAACGCCGAGAGGGGACCCGCCTGACAGTACGCGACCGGCTCACCCTGCGCGAGGAGCACCCAGCCCATCGGGCCACTCACGGGGAGTTGTCGCGTGAGCAGCCGCAGCTTCGGCGGCTGCCCAGGTGCGGCGGCGGCATCCCGCAGGGCCTCTTCGCGCGATGGTGGCTCCGGTGCGAACGGATTGAATGTCGGTCCCTGCTCCTCCTCTGCGCCAAGGAAGGCGGCAAGTGCGCTCTTTCCGCCCGCGGGGGTTGAAGCGCGCGCCGAGAGGTTTGGGGAAACGCCACCACTCGCCGACGATTTCGTGCCGCGATCTGCGTCCTCCCACCAGGTGCAGGTGGCATGATCCGCGTTCGCGTTAGCGCACGGCGGCACCAGTAGCAACTCGTCGGCAGTCTCGACGCCGACAAGCTCAAACCCGTCACCGATGGCGATTCTCATCGTCTGGGATACTACGACGCATGAGCGACCATGCGACGTCGGGGCACGGATCTCACGGCGAGGGGGATGATGCCCCCCTGGGCAGTATCGACCTTGCCGCTTGGCTAGCCGGCGCCCTCGGCATCGCAATCGGCCTCCTCACGGCGGCCGTCATCGCCATCGCCGCCGGCCGCCTTTAGGCCGGCAGCAGGTCAACCTCCCTCGTTAGCTGCGACGTGTGGCGCGCTTCGCCGAATTCGCACTTGCGCCGAGGAGTCGCCGAACGAGCCCGATGAGCGGTGAGATCGTTCGACCGATCACACCACCGACGAGAGCGCCGAGAAGGGCGATCGGTAGAGCCACGATAACGAGGTTGATCAGCGCAATGATCACGACGCGACCTACGACAATCAAATTTGCCGCCGCACGCGCGATCTCTCTCCCCAGATCAAACCCGCTTGCTGCACCGCCGATAGACGCTCCGGTCGGCAACATGGTGACCGAGATCGTGGCCATCGCAACCTGATCGGCGATTGCGACGCGCTGCGCGTCGTACGACTCAATGTCGCTACGCACGGCGGTGAGTTGAGCTTGGACCGCGAGCACATCCGACACACTCGTGGCGCGGGACATCAACTCCAGGAGTGCCGTCTCTGACGCCCGGAGGTTGCGGAGACGAGCCTCAAGATCAACCAGCTGCATCGTCACCTCATAGCTGCTGATCTGTTCAGAGAGCACCGTTCCCTCCCCTCGCAGTCCGAGGACGGTGGCGTCAAACGACGCAGCCGGAACTCGGAATGTCACCGTGAGGTACGGGGTGGAGCTATCGGTGTACCGATAGCTGCCCGAAACATAACCGCCCTGGCTCTTCACCAGATTGGTGATTGTTGCCAGGCTACGATCCACATCGTTCACCTCCAGGCTAAAGGTGCCTGTTCGAACGACATCAATGCGATCACTGGTAACCGGCTTGTCGTTCGGCGCAAAGGTAGGCACGCCTCCGACGTCACCCTTCTCTAAGGGGGCGGAGGCGCTTCCACTCGCGCCAAAGAGGAGCGCACCGAATCCGCCGCTCGACGCGATAGCGAAGATCAGGGCGGCAAGGACCCCAACTTTTGCCGGCGTGGTAATCGATGGGAGTGTGAGTGATCCGATTCTCATGCTGCGCACCTCAACTTGGGCGTACACAGTGGGACGCCTCCCCACCCTAACGTCGGATCAGCGCCGCAGGTTCCAGGGCAGCGTGGCGACTAGAAAAGGCCGACGATCTCTCCGCCACGTTCAAGGTCAAGATCAATGCGCTCGCCGCCTGGTGCCTTATTCAAGCCAGGCATGAGTCTCATGTCTCCGCAGATGGCCGTAACGAAGCCGGCCCCTGCGGCAAGGGTGACCGCCTTGACGGGCACTCGAAATCCACTTGGGCGACCGAGCCTGCTCGCGTCATGGGAGAGCGAGTACTGCGTCTTGGCCATGCAGATCGGCAGATGTCCATATCCGAGCTCTTCGAGCCGCGCCAATCTCTTCGCTGCGGAGGGGGCGATATCTACTCCATCGGCGCCATAGATACGCACTGCGATCGTCTCGATCTTCTGTGCCAGCGAAACGTCATCGGCGTAGATCGGTGCAAACGAGGCTTCACCCGAGTTTGCCGCCTCCCACACCGCCGCTGCCAGGGCGGCGGCACCGGCACCGCCATCAGTGAAGTGCGAGGAGACGATGGCTGCGCGAGCGCCCGCCGCTAACGCGACCGCGCGAATCGCCTCGTGTTCAGCCACCGTATCCGTGGGGAATGCGTTGATCGCTACGACTGCAGGGGTTCCGAAAGCTCGAACGTTCTCGATGTGCTTTGCAAGGTTTTGCGCACCTGCAACCACCGCATCAATGTTTTCAACGCCGAGCGCAGCGTCAAGCGGCTTCCCTGCAACGATCTTGCCGACGCCGCCATGCATCTTGAGCGCCCGCACTGTTGCAACGATCACCGCCGCATCGGGTGATAGGCCCGATGCTCGGCACTTGATATTGAAAAACTTTTCAGCGCCCATATCGGCACCAAATCCCGCCTCCGTCACCACGATCTCGCTAGTTGCGAGTGCGGCGCGGTCCGCGATGATGGAGTTGTTCCCGTGGGCTATGTTTGCAAATGGCCCAGCGTGGACGAAGGCGGGCCCGCCCTCAAGCGTTTGCAACAGGTTCGGCTTGATTGCATCACGCAGTAGGGCAGCCATTGATCCTGCAACCTTTAGGTCTTCAGTTGTGACTGGCCTTCCGTCAACCGTCTCCGCAAGCACAATTCGGCCAAGACGAGCACGGAGATCGGCAAGGTCAGATGCAAGTGCAAGTACCGCCATAACCTCGCTTGCAACCGTGATGACGGTTTCAGATTCCCGAACGACACCGTTCTCTCGCCCGCCGAGTCCAATGATCGTCTTACGAATAGCACGATCGCTGATGTCGACGACACGAGGCCAGGTAATGCTGCGTAGGTCAATGTTGAGTGCATTGCCGTGATGAAGATGGTTATCTAGAAATGCGGCAGCCAAGTTATGTGCAGCGCCGATGGCGTGCACGTCGCCGGTGAGATGCAGGTTGAACTCTTCCATGGGAATGACCTGGCTGTAACCACCACCAGCAGCTCCGCCCTTGATGCCGAAGACTGGTCCGAGGCTCGGTTGGCGAATCGCAACGGCGGCGCGGTGGCCGATCTTATTGAGCCCCTGCGCGAGCCCGACCGTCGTCGTCGTCTTCCCCTCGCCGAGGGGTGTTGGGCTGATCGCCGTGACCACGACGTACTTGCCGCGCCGCCCTAACTTCTCGAGTCGTTCGATCCCTTCAATCGAAAGCTTCGCCTTGGTTCGTCCATACGGTTCAATCTCGTCGTCATGAAAGCCGAGGGCCGCCGCAACCTCGCCGATCGGCTTCGGTGCGACTCCGCGAGCGATCTCTAGATCGGAAGGGAAGCCCATACCGGGAGTCTACGCGCGCTCGCGCACAAGGCGCTCTGCGGCTTGCGCGGCGTGTAGCGCCAAGACAGCGCTTGTCATCGGTCCCACTCCGCCTGGCACTGGGCTCAGCCCACCCGACGCCCCCAGAGCTGCCTCGACACTCTCCGCATCAACGTCGCCCACAATCGTGTCGCCGCTAGGGTGGATGCCCACATCGATCACGACTGCGCCTGGCGACACGTGTTCACCGCGCACAAGCCCACGCACCCCCGCGGCGACCACGAGTACCTCCGCTGGGCGTGTCACCACCCCAAGATCGGGTGTTTTTGAGTGCGCCACCTCAACATGGGCACCCGCAAGTTCAAGGAGGTGTGCGACAGGTCGGCCCACGATGGCACTTCGCCCCACGACGACCGCCGGCCGCCCGCTGAGTGGCACCTCGTAGGCGCGAAGGAGCTCCATCACCGCCGCCGCTGTCGCAGGGAGCAGCGAGTCGTCGTGTGTGCCGTCAGCAAGTCGCTCGGCATTCTGATGGGTGATGCCGTCAATGTCCTTCCCTGGCGCGATCGCCGCTGCCACGATCTCCCGAGAGACCCCGCTCGGGAGTGGAGACTGCAAGATGATCCCGGCCACATTGCGGTCTGACGAAAGCGCGGCGAGTGCCGCCAGAATTTCGGCCTCGCTTGCTGTCGTTCCGAGATCTACACGACGGCCAGCCAACCCAATTGCGCTGACTTGTTTCAATAACCGATCCACATAGAGGAGCGAGTCTGGCTCACTCGTTGCGATGACCACGGCGATCTCTGGGCTCCTCCCATGCGCCGCCGCAATTGCACGCGCGGCGATCTCTGTCGCTTGCGCGGTGATCTGCTTGGCAAAGGGTTGAGCAGCAAGGCGCAGTGGCATCGGAAGCTACGCCTGCGTAGCGCGTTCTAAGAGCGCGATTGCTGCCGCAGCGCCACTCGCAAATGAGGAACGCCGCTCTGGATCGTCAATGAATGGGAGGTTAACCTCAACATTCTCTGCCGCGCTCAGACCTGCTGCTCGTGCAAAGCGGCGTGCAACCTCAAGATCACTCGCGGCGCTAATCAAGCTACGTCCCGTTAGTCGATGCGCAGACTCAGCGACTGCGGTGATGACTCGCAAAGATTCCAGGGGGATCTCTGCGGCTCGCTCCGCCGCAACGGAGATAGCCTGGGCTCGAACGTCGCGCTCATGTTGTTCACCTTTTGGTAGACGTGTTGCTTGAATAAACGCGTCGTAGGCAGCGGCGTCATCATCGGCAAGTGTCAAGAGGCGCGCACGCGCCTCGGCCATAGATTTCAGGGTTGCCTGCTGCAGGTCTGTATCAGGGCCGGTTGTGACTTTCTTGAGAGAGAGACCAGAGACCATCTCAACCAGTGCGGCGGCGGTTGCACCGATGAGCGCTGCCGCAGCCCCGCCCCCAGGTGCTGGTGTCGCCGCAGCGAGGTTGTCGAGGAGTTCAGAAACTGTTTCGTGCGCGATCGATTTCATCAGCGCATCCTATCGGGAGTGCCGCACTGCGGTGATTGCAGCAGGCGTCTAATCCGCTTGGAGATCGCGTGGCCCATCACCGTGACGCCGCGCAAGTGAGAGCGCGACAGCGAGTGAGATCACGAGTCCCGCGAGCACACCGAGCTCCCAGAGGATTGGCTCGAGGTTGCCCCCTTCGCTCAAGATTCTCTCTGCCTGTGCGGTGACGACCAAGACACGGCGAACGACTGCCACCAACCCAATGATGAGAAACGGCTCAAGGATGAGCTGCGTTCGCGCCAGTGATAGGCGCAGGGTGTAGAGCAACTCGGCAATGATGAAGACGAGAAGTACTCGGTCAAGGATGAGCAGCGCTGCGTCAATGCCGCCAGCCCGAACCCCATCCGCAACGAGGCCGACCGTATCGGCACCGATCAGTGCGATCGCGATGACCAGAACGGCTGCGAGCAGGATATCCAGCGTGATCTCTAGACCACGAAGTACGCCCCGCGTGCGTGCGACAAGGTTGGTTAGCGTGGGGCCAAGGCCACGATCGGCTGAGACGGAACGCCTAGTTCGTGATTGCGGCGACATGCCGCGCAGTATGGCAGTTCGCTACGCGTGAACTAGTACCTGCTCCATTTCAGGGACACCCGTCGCAAACGGCAGGGTCGCCCACGCGTCATCGAAGGCCTGAATAGACCAGGCGCCGGTGCGACGGGAGAAGCTCAGCACGAGTGCCGCGTCTTCCGTTTCAACCTCCCAGAGCGTGCGCGGACCTTCGTCGGCGCGGAAGACCCCGTATTCACGCCGCAGGGCAAGCACCTGGGTCACCTTGCGGCTGATCCCTTCGAAGGAAACGACCGTTGGGGCGCCGGTGCGCCAGTGCGCCTTCACCGCAACGGAGACGGGGCTGATCGGTTGCATCGCCATTCGGAACCTCCTCCCCAGCGGGGCCTCTGTTAGAACATCTGTTCGTAGTGTCATAGAACATCCGTTCTGTGTCAAGGGGGGCACCTGTGCGAGAATCGTGCTCCAACCGGGAGGCGCCCAGCCCGCCCAGCCAAGCGAGAGGAGTTCAACTGATGAAGGTGATCCTGACCGCAAACGTGCCCAAACTCGGCAAGGCCGGGGACCAGAAAGAGGTCGCCGGCGGATACGCCAAGAACTACCTCTTCGCCAATGGCCTTGCCATCCCTGCCGCAGGCGGCGCGGCGGCGCAGGTCGCCGCGGGGATTGCCGCGCGGGCTGCCAAACACGATCGAGAGCGAAGCGTGGCGGAAGAGTTCGCGCAGCGCATCAGCTCCACCACGCTAACCATGGGTGTCAAGGTGGGCGAGGGTGGCAAGTTGTTCGGCTCGATCACCACCAAAGAGATTGCAGAGGCACTTGATCGCCGTGGCATCAGCGTTGAAAAGCACCAGGTCATGCTTGACGAGCCGCTGAAGCAGCTCGGCTCGTACAAGGTGCAGATCAAGGTAGCGGCACACCTCGTCGCCGAGGTGACGGTCGTCGTCGAGCCGAAGGGCTG
>RGCW01000038.1 GCA_009919005.1 Candidatus Aquidulcis sp.
ATGGCAAAGCAGCGGATCCGCATTCGGCTCAAGGCGTATGACCACCGCCTCATCGATCAGTCTGCCCAGACGATCGTTGAGACGGCTCAACGCACTGGTGCCGATGTGATCGGTCCGGTGCCGCTGCCAACGCGCATCGAGAAGTTCACCGTGCTGCGCTCGCCATTCATCGATAAGGACAGCCGAGAGCAGTTCGAGATTCGAACGCATAAGCGCCTGGTAGACATCATTGATCCGACTCCAAAGACCGTTGACGCGCTGATGCGACTGACACTCGCAGCTGGCGTTGACATTGAAATCAAGATGTAGGTGAGTGGAATGACGATTGGACTGCTCGGCCGAAAGGTCGGGATGACGCAGATCTTCGCCTCGGACGGGACCTCTGTGCCCGTTACCGTGGTTAAGGTTGAGCCAAATACCGTCACGAAGCTTCGCACCCCCGACCACGATGGCTATACCGCCGTGCAACTCGGCATTGAGGCGGGTAAGCGACGGCTGAACAAGCCTGACCAGGGCCAGTTCAAGGGCGAACTCCCAGCGTGCTCTGTTGTGCGCGAGTTCCGCGTTGATTCAACCGAAGGGATGACCCTTGGTCAGACACTTGATGTCAGCCTCTTCGCCGATGGCGACCTCGTGGACGTGACGGGTGTTTCGAAGGGGAAGGGCTTCGCCGGAACGATCAAGCGCCACAGCTTCTCGCGTGGTCCCGAGACCCACGGTGCAGACCATCACCGCGAGCCAGGCTCGATTGGCGCTGGCACGACTCCTGGACGCGTCTATCGTGGCACCCGCATGGCGGGCCACATGGGTGTGGATCGCACCACGATTCAGAAGGTCACCATCGTTCGTGCCGACGGCGCGCAAAACCTCCTGCTCCTCAAGGGTTCGGTTCCTGGCGCGAAGAACGCGCTGGTCATTGTGAGCAAGGCGGAGCAGATCTGATGCCGACCGTTGACGTCTACTCGAAAGCTGGGGCCAAGGTGGGAACTGTTGAGTTGCCTGCCGCCTTTTCGTCGCCCGTGAACGAGGCGCTCATCCACCAGGCCGTCGTCTCGCAGCTCGCGGGCCGACGCACGGGGACTCATGCGTCGAAGAAGCGTGGCGCCGTTGCCGGTGGTGGCCGCAAGCCATGGAAGCAGAAGGGGACCGGTCGTGCGCGACAGGGCTCCACGCGTTCACCACAGTGGAAGGGCGGCGGCGTGGTCTTTGGGCCACAGGTTCGCTCCCACGAGATTCCGTTCCCGAAGCGCATGCGTCGCGCCGCACTACTGGGCGCACTTGCTGCCAAAGTTGACACCCTCAAGGTTGTGGATGCCCTCGGCATTGAAACGCCGAAGACGCAGGTCATCGCTGGAATGTGCACCGCCCTAAAGGCTGGTAAGCATGTACTGGTGGTCTCGCCAGTCGTCGGCACCGCCCTCGTCAAGTCTGCCGCGAATATCCCGCACCTTTCGGTGCTCCGCGCCGACTCGCTCAACGTGGTCGACCTCGTAAACGCTGACACGATCATCGTTGAGCAGGCCGCCCTCGCTGAGATCCAGGAGGTGTACGGATGAGCCGCACGCCACACGAGACGATTCTTCGCCCCGTGATCTCCGAGAAGTCGATTCTGCAGTCGCAAGCCGGCATCTACACGTTCGCCGTCCATGCCGATGCCTCAAAGATTGAGATTGCGGCAGCTGTGGCAGCACTCTTCACCGTCAAGGTGAAGGAGGTCAACGTGCTCACCACCAAGGCGAAGGAGACGCGCGGTGCTCTGGCCCGCAGTCGCTTCCCTGGCAAGACGACCCCATGGCGCAAGGCCATGGTCACCCTCGCCGCTGGCGAGAAGATTCAGTTCTTCGAAGGAGTCTGACGATGGCACTTCGACGGTTGAAGCCAACCAGCGCAGGCGTCCGCGGCATGACCATGCCGACATTCGACGAGATCACGACCAGCGAGCCGCATAAGCCGCTTACGGAGAAGCTTGTGCGCGGTTCCGGTCGAAACTTCCAGGGGAAGATTACAGTGCGACACCGTGGTGGCGAGCAGAAGCGCCTCTATCGCAAGATCGACTTCCGCCGCAACAAGTTCGGTGTTCCTGCACGGGTGGCGACCGTTGAATACGATCCGAACCGCTCGGCGCGCATCGGCCTCCTTAACTATGCCGACGGCGAGAAGCGCTACATGTTGCTCCCCAATGGCCTCGCTGTGGGAGACAACGTGGTTTCTGGCCCGGATGCGGAGGCGAAGGTCGGAAACGCCCTGCCGCTCGGTCGCATGCCACTTGGTACCACCGTGCACAACATTGAGCTCGTTCCTGGTCGTGGTGGACAGCTCGTGCGTTCGGCGGGCACTGCAGCGCAGCTCGTTGCCAAAGAGGGCGAGTTCGCCACCATCCGCATGCCCTCTGGCGAGATGCGCCTCGTGCCACTCCTCTGCATGGCAACCGTTGGGCAGGTGTCAAACCTGGACCATGAGAACATGGCGATCGGCAAGGCCGGTCGAGCGCGACGTATGGGTAAGCGCCCAGAGGTTCGCGGATCCGCAATGAACCCGGTTGATCACCCACACGGCGGTGGTGAAGGGAAGGCCCCAACGGGGATGCCTCCAAAGACGCCATGGGGCAAGCCTGCGATGGGTCTTCGAACTCGCCGCAACAAGTTGACGCAGCGGCTGATTGTCCGCTCGCGACACGCACGCTAGTCGAGGAGGAGGCGTAATGTCACGTTCGTCCAAGAAGGCCCCGTTCATCGAGAAGCGACTCCTCGCGCGCATTCAGTCAATGAATGCCTTGAATGAGAAGCGCGTCGTGAAGACCTGGTCCCGCGCGTCGGTGATCTACCCAGATTTCATTGGGCACACCGTTGCGGTCTATAACGGCCGTAAGCATGTGCCGGTCTTCATTACTGAAAACATGGTTGGACATCGCCTCGGCGAGTTCGCTCCTACCCGTACCTTCAAGGGTCACGCGCGCGTTGACCGCACGACGGCGGTGGCCTCGTGAGCATTCGCGTGAAGGCAACGGCGAAGTACGTGCGCGGGTCAACCCGACGTGCGCAGCTCGTGGTGCGTGCAATCAAGGGGAAGTCGGTGGCTGATGCTACTGCGATCCTCCGCTTCCTCCCGCACGCGTCCGCTCGTGACGTGGCCTCGGTGCTGAAGAGCGCAACGGCGAATGCCGAGGCAAATCACAGCATTCCGGCCGATCGGCTCTTCGTTGTCGACGCCAGCGCCGATGAGGGACCAACGTTGAAGCGCTTCCGGCCTCGTGCGCAAGGGCGCGCCTTTTCGATCCAGAAGCCAATGACCCACATCACTGTCGTTGTTAGCGCGAAGGAGGCCTGATCATGGGACAGAAGGTTCACCCGATCGGCTTCAGGCTTGGGGTCACCAAGACATGGAGCGCCCAGTGGTACGCCGACAAGGACTACACCAAGTTGCTTCAAGAGGATCTTCGCATTCGCAAATTGATCGACGAGAAGTTGGCGGCGGCCAGCATTTCGAAGGTTGAGATTGAGCGAGGCCTCAATTACGTCACGGTAACGGTGCACTCGGCGAAGCCAGGTGTCGTGATCGGCAAGGGTGGCGCCAACGTTGAGGTTCTTCGGGCTGCAATTGGCGAGATCAGCGCTGGCAAGGTGAAGTTGGAGATCAAGGAGATCCGCCAGCCAGACCTTGATGCCTACCTTGTAGCAGCCTCGATCGGCGCGCAGCTAGTTCGCCGCATCGCCTTCCGCAAGGCCTTGAAGCAGGGGATTCAGCGCTCCATGAAGGCGGGCGCCAAGGGCGTGAAGATCATGGTCTCTGGTCGACTGGGTGGCGCGGAGATGAGCCGAACCGAGTGGGATCGCGATGGTCGGCTCCCGCTCCACACCCTACGTGCCGATATTGATTTTGCGGTCTTCCACGCCACGACCACCTTCGGCCAGATCGGCGTGAAGGTGTGGATCTATCGCGGCGATGCGCCAGCCGACGTGCTGAAGCCGAAGCCAGTCACTGAAAACGCAGGAACGGGAGTCTAACCATGTTGATGCCGAAGCGAGTCAAGTGGCGCAAGGTCCAGCGAGGCAGAATGTCTGGCCCAGCGAAAGCCGGACGCACGGTGGCATTCGGAGATTACGGCATCGCAACAACCGAGCCAGCCTGGGTGACTGCACGACAGATTGAAGCTGCGCGGCGAGCAATGACGCGACAGATCAATCGTGGCGGCAAGGTATGGATCCGCATCTTCCCCGACAAGCCGATCACCAAGAAGCCTGCTGAGACGCGCATGGGCTCGGGCAAGGGCGCACCGGATCAGTGGGTTGCTGTAGTCAAGCCGGGTCGTGTCCTCTTTGAGATCGCCGGTGTCACCCGTGCTGAAGCGGTCGAGGCCTTCCGCCTTGCTGGTATGAAGCTGCCGGTGAGTACGGTCATTGTCGAGCGCGCAGCCGGTCTCGGCGAGGTCGTCTTCGGAAAGAAGTTCTTGCAGAAGGTCGCTCTTGGTCTTCCAACCGCCGATGATGCGCCAGCAGCGGGAGCTGCAGCCCCCAAGGAGCCTGAGCTCGTGAAGCCTGCGAAGCCAGCGAAGGAGGACGAAGCATGATGGAGATCGCGCAGGTTCGTAACATGACTGACGCTGAGCTCGTTCAGGCGATTGCCGATGCGAAACGAGATCTATGGCAGGCTCGCTTCGAACTCTCCACGCGCCAGCTGAAGGACACAAGTGTCGTCAACAAGACGCGTAAGACCATCGCGCGCCTACTGATGGTTCTGGCCGAGCGCCAGGCTGCGCAGAAGGCATAGGGGGAACCATGAGCCACGAGCATCTCGGCAAGCGCAAGACCCAGACAGGTCGTGTGGTCAGCGATCAGGGCGACAAGACGATCGTGATCTCTGTGGAGCGTCTCGCACAGCACCCCGTCTACAAGCGCGTCATTCGTCGCACCGCTCGATTCATGGCGCACGATGAGCGTAACGACGCTAAGGTGGGGGACCTCGTCACCGTTGAGGAGTCTCGACCGCTTAGCGCACGAAAGCGATGGACACTCGTGAAGGTCGTCAAGCGTGGCGAGTCGCAGGAGGGGGCACTGTGATCCAGACGGGTACCCGACTCCGCGTTGCAGACAACTCCGGTGCTAAGGTGATTGAGTGCTTCCGCATCCTCGGACGCGGTCGAGCTACAACCGCTTTCGTGGGTGATGTCATCGTTGCTGCCGTCAAGCAGGCGACTCCAAATGCTGGCGTCAAGAAGGGCGATGTCGTGAAGGCAGTGGTCGTTCGAACGGTTAAGGAGATCTCGCGACCAGATGGCAGCGTCATTCGTTTTGATGAGAATGCCGCTGTCCTGATCGCGGCGGATGGGAACCCTCGCGGCACCCGCATCTTCGGGCCGGTCGCTCGCGAGCTGCGTGATAAGGACTATATGAAAATCATCTCGCTCGCTCCGGAGGTCCTCTAATGCGTTCAGTCTATGTGACGACTACCGAGATTCGGGTGGGGGACACCGTTGCGGTCCTTAGCGGCAAAGATGCCGGTAAGCGGGGCAGCGTTGAGCGCCTCGTTGCCCCAGGAAAGGTCGTCGTGACCGGTCTCAATATCGCGAAGAAGCACCAGAAGCCGCGCCAAAAGATGGCGAGCGGCGCGCAGGCCCCGACAGTCGAGCCAGGCGGCATTATCGAGGTGGCGATGCCACTCGATCTCGCGAAGGTTGCGGTCGTGTGCTCGAAGTGCGACCGCCCAGTTCGACTGAAGGCGAGTCGCGCCGCAGACGGAAAGAAGCAGCGCCTCTGTGGACGCTGTGGCACGGCTATTGAGGGCAAGAAGGAGGCTGCAAAGTGAGCGAGCTGAAGCAGCGCTATACGACTGAAGTGATCCCCGCCCTGAAGAGTGCATTCGGCTATACCAATGCGATGCAGGTACCACGCCTGCAGAAGATTGTGGTCAACATCGGACTTGGTGAAGCGCTGACGAACTCAAAGGCAGTTGATGCGGCGGTGGGCGACCTTGCGCTGATCACTGGTCAGCGAGCGATCGTTACCAAGGCAAAGAAGTCCATCGCAACCTTCAAGGTGCGGGAAGGGAATCCGATCGGAGCCAAAGTGACGCTCCGCGGCGACCGAATGTGGGATTTCCTCGAGCGACTCACTCGGGTTGCTCTGCCGCGCATCCGCGACTTCCGCGGCGTGTCTGGCAAATCATTTGATGGCCGAGGTAACTACACCTTGGGACTAAAGGAGCAGCTCTCCTTCCCAGAGGTGGAGTTTGACAAGATCGACCGACTTCGAGGTCTCGAGGTCACAATCGTAACGACGGCAAAGAGCGATGAGGAGTCAAAGAAGCTCCTCGCAATGCTCGGCATGCCGTTCGCGAACTGAGGGGGCTGAGATGGCGAAGAAGTCAATGGTTCTCAAATCAGCGGCACCGGTGAAATTTTCTACGCGGAAGTACAGCCGATGCGCCCTCTGCGGGCGTCCTCGCGCCTTCATCCGCCGATTCGGCCTTTGCCGAATCTGTTTCCGAGAGCGTGCCCTGGTCGGAATGATCCCGGGCGTAACGAAGTCGAGTTGGTGAGAATATGAACGTCACTGATCCAATCGCAGACATGCTCACTCGCATCCGGAACGCGTCGCGTGCTCGGCATGCCGAGGTTCTGGTTCCTGCTTCAAAGCTGAAGACGCAGATGGCTCGGATCCTTGTTGATGAGGGATTTGTTGCCTCATACGAAGAGACGAAGAAGGGCCCAGAGAGCTACCTAAAGGTCACCTTGAAGTATGTCGACGGCAAGGTGCCCGTGGTTTCAGGGCTGAAGCGAATCAGCAAGCCTGGCCTTAGGGTTTATGCTGGTAAGACAGAGATCCCGCGCGTGCTCGGCGGCCTCGGTGTTGTCATCCTGAGCACATCAAAGGGGATCATGACCGGAGCACAGGCACATAAGGCCCAGCTCGGTGGCGAGATCCTCGCCTATGTCTGGTAGAGGAGGGGACTGATGTCACGTATCGGACGCAAGCCCATCGCCATACCAGCCGGGGTGAAGGTCAGCATTGAGGGTCGAACGGTCTCGGTTACCGGGCCAAAGGGAACCCTCTCGCGTGAGATTCCTGGAACTGTGACGTTCGCCCTTGAGGGGGACGTGATCACGGTGGCGCGTCCTGATGACAGCAAGAACAATCGTTCCATGCACGGTCTCTGCCGCACCCTCATCGCCAATATGGTCGAAGGGGTCGCGACGGGCTTCCGAACTGACCTTGAGATCAATGGGGTTGGCTACCGAGCCGCGAAGTCGGGGAACAAGTTGACCCTGGCGCTCGGCTACAGCCATCCGATTGAGATCAATCCACCTGCGGGAATCTCTTTTGAGGTTGATGGCCAGACCAAAGTGGCCGTCCTCGGTGCAAATAAGGAGCTCGTCGGCCAGATCGCCGCGGAGATCCGTTCGCTCCGAAAGCCAGAGCCCTACAAGGGGAAGGGCATCAAGTACGTTGACGAGGTTATCCGCCGCAAGGCCGGCAAGGCAGGAAAGGTTGGTGCCAAGTGAGCCGAGCTACGACTCGCGTTGCGTCGCGTAAGCGCCGTCACTTGGGCATCCGACTGACCGTTGAGGGGTCGGCACTGCGACCCCGCCTCGCGATCTTCCGCAGCCTCAATCACATCTACGCGCAAGTCATTGATGACGCTGCCGGGAAGACGTTGGCCGCCGCGTCAACGCTCGACGCCACCCTCAAGGGTGATACCAAGCGCACCAAGACCCAGGAGGCGGCCGAAGTGGGCACACTCGTCGCTCAGCGGGCCAAGGCCGCTGGTGTGGAAAAGGTTGTCTTCGATCGCGCTGGATTCAAATATCACGGGCGACTTAAGGCGCTCGCAGACGCTGCCCGGGCTGCCGGGCTTGAGTTTTAGGAGGGCGCTGAGATGGCGAGAATTGACGCGTCAAAGTTGACCCTCGCAGAGAAGGTCGTACAGATCAATCGAGTGGCGAAGGTCGTGAAGGGTGGGCGTCGCTTCACCTTCTCAGCGCTTGTCGTGGTCGGAGATGGACAGGGCCACGTTGGGGTGGGTGTCGGCAAGGCTGGCGAGGTACCAGAGTCGATTCGCAAGGGGACCGAAGACGCGAAGAAGAACCTGATTCGCGTGCCATTCCTTGGCACCACGATCCCGCACGAGGTCTCGGCTGAGCACGCGGCAAGCCGAGTGATGCTAAAGCCAGCGTCGCAGGGTACGGGAGTTATCGCGGGCGGGGCGATCCGCGCAATCATCACCGCTGCAGGGATCCACGACATTCTTTCCAAGG
>RGCW01000039.1 GCA_009919005.1 Candidatus Aquidulcis sp.
AAGATGAACTTGGCGCACCGCCATCGGCGCTGGTGCTCGCGATCTCATCTCAAACGTTGACGCCAGGGAGCCTCGCGTTTGAAACTGCGGCGGCACGTGCCGTGGCGAAGGTGGCCAATGCGCCACACGTGGTGGCGGTACGTTCACATCTCATTGCCCCCACGCAGATCAGCATTGAGAAGGGCATCGTCTACGACGTTGTCTTCCTTGACTTGAAGCCCGATGATTCCCCTGCGGCACTCGATGGCATCGCGGCATCACTCGTTGAAGTTGATGGCGTCACCGTGCAGATCGCAGGGGGACCCGCCTTCTATGCCGATATCCAGCGCGTGTCGGAGAGTGATCTGCGTCGGAGCGAGCTGATTAGCCTGCCGTTGGCGGCGATCGTCTTACTCCTGGTCTTCGGCTCGGTCGTGGCAGCCGGTCTGCCACTTGCGGTTGGTGGCGCCGCAGTGGTGGTTGCGCTGGCAGGCATCTTCGGTGTGGCGCACGTGACGCGCATGAGCGTCTTCGTGCTAAACCTCACCACCCTGCTCGGCCTCGGGCTTGGTGTTGATTACTCGCTCTTGATGGTCTCGCGATTCCGCGAGGAGCTGGCGCGCGGCGACTCGCGTTCCACGAATCGTGTGGCCGTGGCGGTGCAGCGCACGGTTGCCACCGCCGGTCGCGCCGTCTTCTTTAGTGGGGTGACCGTGATGCTTGGGCTGGCGGGGCTCATGGTGTTTGACTTCGCCATCCTGCGCTCGATCGGGATCGCCGGGGCGATCACCGTGGCGCTCGCCGTGACCGCCAGCCTCACGCTCCTACCCGCCCTCTTGGCGCTCCTGGGCACTCGAGTCGATCGCCTCGCCGTGCGCAGGGTGACCTTCTCCGAGCCGAGTGAGCAGGGCCGCTGGGCTCGTCTCGCTCGCGGCGTCATGCGTCGCCCGCTCGCCGTCGCGGGCCCCACCTTCGTGCTCCTGATCGCACTCGGCTCACCATGGATGGGGGTGAAGTTCAACGCTCCAGACGGGAGCATCCTGCCACCTCACGTGCCAAGTCGACAGGCCCTCGATGCGCTCACCGCCGCGTTTGGCGAAGGCGAGTTCTCACCGATGACCGTTGCCGTCCGCACGAACGGCAACGCAACAACGCGTGAAAACATCGCGCTCCTGTTTACCTGGGTGCAAGAGCTCGAGGACGATCCACGGATCGCGCGTGTGGACTCGATCGTTTCAATTGATTCACGGCTCACCCTTGCGCAATACCAACTGCTCTACGACTCGCCGACGGGGGCGCCACCCGATCGATTTGTGCAGCAACTCCTCGCCGCTACGACTCGTGGTGATCTGACCGCGATCACCATCACGCCGGCACAGGGACCAAATCGACCCGACACGCGCGCACTCGTTGCAGAGTTGCGCGCCGGAACGCCGAATGCCGTCGGCGCTGGTGCTGTCACTGCACGTACGCCACCGCCTGGGCTCACCACACTGGTTGGTGGGGGTGCTGCGGAGATCGTTGACGTAGTGGACACGATCTCGTCGGAGTTTCCACGCAGCGCGCTGATCGTGCTCCTCGCTACCTTGATCGCCCTTGCGATTCTGCTGCGATCAATCGTCTTACCCATTAAGGCGATCGTGATGAATACGCTCTCAATCTTGGCCAGCTTCGGCGCACTGGTGTGGATATTCCAAGATGGCAACCTCTCCGCGCTCCTTGGATTTGCGCCGCTCGGTTTTGTCGAGACGACAATCCCAGTGATCTTGTTCTGCGTACTCTTCGGACTCTCGATGGATTACGAAGTGTTCTTGCTCACGCGCATGCGTGAGATCTACGATCGCACTGGCGATAACACTGCT
Organism: Candidatus Aquidulcis sp.; assembly: GCA_009919005.1. Lineage (GTDB taxonomy): Bacteria > Chloroflexota > Limnocylindria > Limnocylindrales > Limnocylindraceae > Limnocylindrus. The sequence continues at coordinate 1,842 of RGCW01000039.1, forward strand.
GCAGTTGCTGGTGGGCTTGAGCGGAGTGGTCGCATCGTCACCAGCGCGGCGCTGATCGTTGTCGTCGTCGCTGGGTCATTCGTCTTTGCTGAGATCGTCTTGATCAAGGCGCTCGGCGTCGGCGTAGCGATCGCAGTGGCCCTTGATGCCACGATCGTACGCGCCTTGCTCGTACCCGCAACCATGCGTCTTCTCGGCGATCGCAACTGGTGGGCACCTCGCTGGATGGAGCGTCTTCTCGCCGGTCGCATCGCCACCGAGGCTGAGGTGGAGCGACGATGATGCGGCGCATCCTGCTGCTACTTCTCAGCGCAGTGCTTGCGGCGGCGTGCTCTGGGCCACTCTTGGCCAACTCGCCCGCGCCGACTGGTGCACCGTTTGAACAACCAGATCCACGACCGTCCGTCGTGGATCCGATCGCCATTGAACTGCCGCGCGATGATGCGCCACACGATCGCCTCACTGAGTGGTGGTACGTGACAGGCCACCTCGCAACGGTCAGCGGCGCGCGTGAGTTCGGTTACGAGGCGGTGATCTTTCGTGCGCAGCGCGGCGGATTCCCGGTCACCTGGGCGTCGCACATTGCGATTACAGAGAAGCCACGCGGCGATCGCACGGGAAGCTTCACGTACGACCAGCGTGCTGAGGTTGGTCCGCAGGTCAACATTGCACCGATCATGTCGCGCCCTGTCAGTGCCGCGTTCGCGATCACGGGCGCCAATCCGCTCGATCCGACCACGCTTGGGCGCGATCCATGGGTGATGCTGCTGCTCCCCGATGGCGGTATGGAGATCGGCGGTAACGGCCTCATGCTGCAACTTGGCGCTGGTCGTCCGCCGGTTCTGCATGACACCGACGGCTGGGTGGCTTTTGCCGATGCAGGCGGCTCGTACTACTACTCGCGCACACGCATGCCAACCGTCGGCACCCTCACCATCAACGGGGAGACGCTCGCGGTGTCGGGCAGCTCATGGTTTGACCATCAGTGGGGCGACTTCATCGCCATCGGTGGCGGGGGGTGGGACTGGTTCGCGCTGAACCTGAGTGACGGAAGTGACCTGATGCTCTCTTTCGTTCGCGCCAAGGATGGGAGCTACCCACTCGTCTACGGCACCTGGGTCACCGCGGCCGGCGTCGTGCAGCACATCGACGGGGCTGACATTGACCTGACCACGCTCAGCACCTGGAGAAGCCCGCACACGGGAGCCGACTGGCCCGCGGGGTGGCGCGTGCGCATCGCACCGATCGACCTCGATGTCACGGTGACCCCAGAGGTTGCCGATCAGGAGTTGAACACGGTGGAGAGCACTGGGGTCATCTACTGGGAGGGGGCGAACGCTGTGACGGGTCGCTTGGCCGGGCTGCCGATCACGGGACGCTCCTACGTGGAGCTCACGGGGTACGCGACCCTTCGCTAGCTCTCCCGCTAGAATCGCCGCATGGAAGAGCGCGATTTCAGCCCTGCCGCCCCGAAGGTCGCCCCGCGCGACCGCGGTGCGCGTCGGTTCGTCACCTTCACCTACCTGGTGATCGGCGGTGTCATCGCCTATGCCCTGATCTCGGGCCCCGACGGTTTCGCCGCCTCGGTGAACAAGTTCCTCACCGCGACCCCAGCCCCTTCGGAGTCGCCGAGCCCGACGCCATCAGCCAGCGCCACTCCGTAACGACGGCTCCGCGCAGATGAGCCACATCTTCGTCTCCCCCCATCCCGACGACGCGGCACTCTCGTGTGGTGGTCTCATCGCCAACCTGCGTGAGCTCGGGCAAAACGTCATCATCCTCAGCGTCTTCTCTGGCCACGGCGACCTGGAGCGCCTCACCTCGTACCAGCGACAGGCGCTCGGCTTCGGCGGAAAAGCGATCTGGCCAGCAACCCAGGCGTTCGACAGCGGCTCCATCGCCGCCGACAACGTCGTCCCCGGCGAAACAGCCGACGCGCTTGCCCCGTGGCAGGCGGAGCCGGCCCGACTCAAAGCAACACAGCGCGAAGCCGACGAGAGCGCCAAGGAGTTCTGGCAGCGCGCGTCGTGGTATCGCCGCGCCGACATCAGCGCCACCTCGCTCCCGGGCGGACGTTCGCGCGACACCAGCAACGGCCAAGGAGCAATTGATCCAGGCGCCGTCGCCGTTGCCGCAGCTGCAGGTGAGGCAATGGCACAGCGACGACAAGAGGACGAGCGCTACGCGCTCTTCGCTGAGGCGGCGGTCGTCTTCCTTGATCTTCCTGACGCCGTCTTCCGCGGCTACGAGGGTGACGAACAGCTGCTCGGCAGCGTGCGCGAAACCGATGCGGCGCCGGTGGACCTGTTGCGCAAAGAGATCGCGAGGCTCGAGCCACAGCGCGTCTACTTCCCCCTCGGCATCGGCGCACACGTTGATCATCAACTCTGTCGACGTGTTGGTGCCGCGCTCCTTGGCGACGCACCGTCATGGACCATGCCTGGCATTAATTGGAGCGAGCGGGTCGCCTTCTACGAGGATTTCCCATACGCCTACTGGCAGCAATTTGATCCGTCTGCGGGACTGCCCGCGAACTATACGACCGGTCTTCCTGCAGGCGTTCGCCTTGCACCTGAAATTGCAGATGTAACCGACGTTCTAGAGCAGAAGATCCAAGGGATTGCCCAGTACGAGTCGCAGGTTCCGCATCTCTTCGGTTCCGTCGAGAAGATGGCCGAAGCGGTACGCACCCACGGTGCAACGGTTGCGTTGCAGAGTGGCCGTGGTGGTGCCGTTGAGCGCTACTGGAGCGCCGTTCGCAGCTAGCGTCGCACTCGTCGGCTCATTGATCGGACGAGCTCTAGGGCGATTCGGCCAAGCACTCCACCAGCAAAGATCACGATCCCCGTGGGTACCGTGATGAGCAGGAGCCACAGCGCCGCTCCATAGCCGTTCTCATCAAATGCATTGGTTGATGCCCCGGTACTGAGATAGGCAACGATCACGAAGGCGATCGGCGCGAGTGCGACGCTACCTGAGAGGAGCGTCAAGAGGATCCAGTACGAGGACGTGGTGCGCGACTTCGGTGTGGCGGCTGCCGTTCGTGATCTGCTCATACCTCACTGTACCGCACTCCGCGCCGATCAGGGACATCGGCCTCTGAGCCACCGACTGCGAGTGCATAGATCGCTTCGATGTCACGAAGCATGTCGTCGACGCAGAATCGTTCGTGCACCAGCGCGTGTCCTGCGTTCGCAAGTCGCTCGGCGAGCGCGCGATCACGGAATATGAGGGCGATCGCAGCCGCAAGCGCCGACGGGTCGTGTGACGGCACAAGTAGGCCATTCACGCCTGAGCGAATCATCTCGGGGATGCCACCGACGTTGCTCGCGATCACCGGACGATTCGCAGCGAGTGCCTCAACGATGGCGAGCCCTTGCGCCTCACGGTAGCTCGGCATCACGACGACGTTGGCTGCGGCGAGGATCTGCGGCACATCCTCGCGACGACCGAGGAAGTGCACGCTGGCACAGCAGACCTCTGCGCGTAGGTGCGCAGCGGCCAGGCCTTCGAGCCGATCGCGTTCTGAGCCTTCGCCAACCACCAACAGGTGGGCTGATTGGTAGTGGTGGTGTACGAGGGGCCACGCTTCGATAAGGGTCGGGTGCCCCTTCTCGGGCTCCAGCCGCCCGAGGACGACGGCAAGCGGTGCGTTCAGTGGGATGCCGAACTCCGCACGGATCTCGTCGCCGCCAGTTGCCTCGTCGAACCGTTCCAGGTCGACGCCGTTATAGATGCGACTGATCGGAGTGGTGTCACGCCCCTCGGCAACCAACTTATCGACGATGGCATCGCTGACGGCGATCAGGCGATTGATCTTGGGGGTGATTCGCTCAAGAAGTTCACGGTCATCGGGGGAGCGGAAACGGCTGGAGTGCACCGTGGAGACCATGAAAGGCCGATGCCCCGTGCGCTGCTCCACAAGATCAAGTGCCGCCACACCTACCACCTCAGCGCGGTACATGTGGGCGTGGAGGACGTGCGCGCCAAGAGCGATCATCCGATCGGCGAGAGCCTCTGCGGCGCGCTGGTCGTTGGGATCTTCGATCACCTCGGTGGCGTAGCCAAGTCGCTGCAGACGAGCAACGGTGCTGCCGTGCGAGAGCGAAATGATGTGCGTCTCATGTCGTGACGAATCAAGGCGCAACACGGTGCTGACCAGACTCTCCTGTGCGCCACCGTTGGTGCCGGTGGCGAGCAGCTGAACCACCCGCAGGCGCGTGCCGTCGGGGAGTGGTCCCTTCGGAAGGCGACCGCCGCCATGCTCGCCGGGCTTCGGCCTACTCATCGGCGCCTCTCATGCTGCGGGAACCGTGACCATGAGTACCTCCACATCGGCGGCGCCAACCTCGTACTTGTAGCTCTCGTTGCCGCGCAAGAAGTCGAAGGTCGCTCGCCCTTCGCTGATCGCCATCTGCAATCCGTGTGCAAAGAGCAGGATCCCAGGCGAGAGTGATCGCGCTGCGAGTTCACCGCCGGCATTCCAATACCGCAGGCCCGTACCGTCGCGCAAGAAGAGTCCAGCTGCGAATGCACCGAACTCTTCATTTCGCGCAACGGTGATCGTGAGCAGCCCTTCGGGTGCGCGTGTGAACAGCTCGCGCATAAACCGTTCATCTCGCGCACCCTTCTCGTCGTTGGTGAAGAGGCCCTCCTCTCCCCAACGGGATCGATGCAGCTTGATGAATTCGGCAAGGTCATCAATTGGATGTGGCTTGGCGCTAATCGTCACTCCAGCACCCTCCCCACGTCGTACCTTGCGACGAATCTCGTGGCGGTCTTTCTTGTCGATGCGCTCAAGATGCTGATCAAAGGTCGTGATCTTCGTTAAGTCGATCGCTGGAGCTGGATCCTCCACCACACACGTCGCTCGTCGCCCGGGATGATTCTGAAGCGCGTTCAACAGCAGATCGTGTGCGAGATCTGCGCGCCGCAACCGTCGAAGGTCAAGGGGAGATGGATCAAGATAGAGATGGTCAACAAGTGCACGGGCGAGACTCACTGCGGTTGACGGATCGCTCAGGTTTATTAGCACTGTTGCATAGTCGATGTGGTAGGTCGCACCGAGATAACGCACACCATCGGGTCGCAGCATCAGCGGGAGATACGC
>RGCW01000040.1 GCA_009919005.1 Candidatus Aquidulcis sp.
ACAAACAAGAACAAGTTCAATTATCTAAAGCCAACCTCTGCGGGCGCAGTGGCCGCACTCACTGCACACGCAGCCGTAGCCGGCCAGGACCCAATCAATCCAACAACCAGCTACGTTCAGCCTGTGTTCGCAACCGGCACCTCCTCGTACCCAATCGTTGGGTACTCATGGCTGATCCTGTACACAAACTTCGATTCGTCGACGAGTGCGACTGTCGGTAAGGGTCAGGTTCAGGGCCTCGTGGCCTTCTTGAACTGGGCACTCACCTCTGGTCAGACCTCGACCTACCTCGCACGTGGCTACGTGTCACTGCCAAGCTCCGTGCGAACCACGGCGATTGCGCAGCTGAAGACGATCAAGTGGGACGGAACCGCCGTCTGGCCATAAGTTCAAACTCGCCCGCAGGTAGCGGGCCTCTGGAGGGGCGGGCGATTGTCGCCCGCCCCTCTAGTAATCTAGTGACTAACAGCACGATCGACATCACGAACCGGTGACGGGAAGGGGTTGTAATGGCTGGACTGGAGCTACGACGAACTGGCGGGCTGTCGGCAGACAGCCTCTTTCGTCGCGTCACCGGTACGGGCCTTATCGTGCTCTTCATTGCACTCGTCGGCCTAGTCGTCGCTTTTGTTGGCTACAGCAATCCCTTGTGGGAGATTCAGAGCCCGATCGACTTTCTGACCAGTTCAACCTGGTCAGCAGGGACGATTGATGAGAACGGTCAGGTGGCGAATGCCCTGTATGGGGCACTTGGCGCCATATTTGGAACCGTCGCTACAAGTCTCATCGCCGTCATCTTTGCGGCACCAATCGGCATCCTCGCCGCAATCTTCCTCGTGGAGTTCGCTCCGCCCCGCCTCGCTGCACCCTTGACCTTCATCGTTGAGCTCATCGCGGCGATCCCCTCTGTCGTATTTGGTCTCTGGGCGGCAGGCGACCTTTCAAATCGACTCCGCGACACGATTGAATGGTGGATTGCCTCTTCATTTGGGCGGGAGCCGTGAGTTCATCCGCTCCGTTCCGATCTCACTGCGCGAGGGATACATCGGGATGGGTGCAACGAAGTGGGAGGTCATTCGGGATGTCATCCTGCCAACGGCACGCATCGGCCTCATCGGCGGCGTGCTGCTTGCACTCGGCCGCGCAATTGGTGAAACCATCGCCGTTACGATGGTGATCGGCAACGCGGAGGGTGTCCCGTCGTCACTCTTTCAGCCGGGTCAAACGGTTGCCAGCAAGATTGCATCCAATATTGGCGAATCTTCTGGCCCTATTGCGATTGGAGCGATGGCGGCCCTTGGCCTCTCGCTCTTCCTCATCACCACGGTCATTAGCCTTTTCGTTCGCCTCATCGTCCGACGATTCGCGGTTAATGGGGGGCGAGCATGAGCATCTCTACGGGCTCTATCGCCAAGTTGCTCACTGAGCCAACTTCGGGTGAACGAACCCGACAGCGCGTGAACTTGGTCATGCGCGTCCTCGTGGGGATCGCCGCCTTCCTCGCAATCTTGCCGCTGGTCGCCCTCATTGTCTTTGTGGTGTTGAAGGCGGCGCCGTACCTCGTGCCTTCGTTCTTCGCCAACAATCCCCTTGATACCGAGCCAGGAATCTTGAATGCGATCGTTGGCTCACTCCAGCTCAGCGGACTGACCGTGCTCATTAGCGGGCCGATCGGCATCGCTGGCGGAGTCTTCCTCTCTGAGTTCGCCTCGCCCCGCGTCGTTGCTATCGGCGAGACTGCAATCGACGTGATGCTCGGCGTGCCGAGCATCGTGGCGGGTGTGTTCGCCTATCTCATCTTGGTGCCCGTCTTGGGCTTCTCGGGCTGGGCAGCCGTCGCCGCGCTGTCTATCCTTACTCTGCCGATCATGATGCGCTCCACCCAGGAGGTGCTCCGCCTCGTGCCCCAGGCGATTCGTGAAGCTTCGCTCGCCCTCGGCGTGCCAGTGTGGAAGACGGCCCTCTTCGTGAGTGTACGCACTGCGCTGCCTGGCATCCTCACCGGCGTGATCCTTGCGTTTAGTCGCGCCTTGGGCGAAACGGCGCCTCTCCTAATGACGGCCAGAGGTACCAACGCCGAGAACTGGCTCGATTTCAGCACCACCATGAACGCGATGCCGATCGTGATCTACCAGTACTCCAATGCGGCGAGCGATCTTCTGATCGGTCAGGCGTGGGCAACGGCGCTAGTCTTAATGACCATCGCCCTCACCATTAACGTGCTGGTTCGGGGCCGCACCGTCAATAGCAGAACAGCATAAGGAGGGGGCGACATGGAATCAGGGGAGCGAAACGCACACACCTCACCAGCAGGAGCAATGGACGAACTAGCTCAAGCTACGGCTCGACCGACGGCGCAGAAGGCCGCACGTGCAGCTTCCAGTGATAACGACGCTGGTCGCCTGACCCTCGACAACGTCTCAGCACGTTATGGCGCGTTCCGTGCGGTGAAAGATGTCACGTTGGCGGTTCGTCCAAAGAGCGTCACCGCGCTGATTGGGCCTTCGGGCTGTGGGAAGTCAACCCTCATTCGTACGATTAACCGCATGCACGAGACGCTCCCAGGGGCAACTGTCTCTGGCTCCATCACGCTTGACGGCGTAGACCTGTATAGCTCCAATGTGGACCCCGTGCGCGCGCGCCGTGTCGTCGGCATGGTCTTCCAGAAACCGAACCCGTTCCCGACGATGTCCATTAGCGAGAACGTATCAAGTGGACTTCGTCTGACTGGTGGAACCTCAAAGTCTGAGATTGAAGGGATCGTCGAGGACTCGCTCCGGCGCGCGGCGCTCTGGGACGAGGTGAAAGAGAAGCTGAACCAGCCAGGCACCTCACTCTCGGGTGGGCAGCAACAGCGCCTCTGCATCGCGCGAACCATTGCTGTGAAGCCGCGTGTGGTGTTGATGGACGAGCCGTGCTCCGCACTTGATCCGGTCGCCACCCTCAAGATCGAGGAGTTGATCCGCGATCTTGCTGCGGAGTACACGATTGTCATTGTCACGCACAACATGCAGCAGGCGTCTCGCGTCTCCGATGAGACCGCCTTCTTCTCCATGGACGACGACCGTGCGGGCTACCTCGTTGAGACTGGTCCAACCGCCGAGATGTTCACCAATCCGAAGCAGGCACTCACTGAGGGCTACATTCAGGGGCGATTCGGGTGACCAAGCGTCCCAGCATCGTCTCCCTGCTCACGATCGCTCTCATTGCTGTTGCGTGCCGCCCCCCAATTGGTGGGAGCGTTGAGCCGTCGGCCTCATCAATCGCCGGCGACCTACGCCCGTCTAAGGAGATAGCTGTAACGGTGCATCTTCCTGGCGCACCAGACGTGCTGACTGCGCCTCTCGCCTACGCCGCTGCCTCCGAAACGATTGCAGCAGCAGGCATCACGTTTAACCAAGTTGCCCCAACCGTTGGAGAGGCCGCATTCCCGCTTATTCCATCCAAAACACGACTTCAGTTGTACATGGCAACCCCCGACGCCGTGGCCGCATCAACAACCGCGCGGGAATCGCTGGTTATGATCGCCAATCTGCAGCAGAAGACCTCCATGGTGCTCGTCGCCCCCGCTTCTGGAGCAGCCACCGCGGCAGACCTAAGCGGGTCGACGATTCTGGTCCAGGGCATCATTGGCGATGAGGTGCCGCTGCTTGCGTTGCTTGCACGAGAGGGTGCTGAAAACGTGACTGCCGAATTCCCCGCGGACTCTTCTCTCCCTCTCGACCTCACCCCACTCTTCGATGGAACCTATGCGGCAGCCTTCTTGACTCAGTACGACGGCCTCGCGCGTGCCCAGGAGTTCATCTCGCTAGAGAGCGGGCTCCCCGTTGGTCCAGACGGGATTAACGTTATTGATGTTGGCGATACATCGGGTGTTCACGGCCTTGCGCTCTGGATGGAGAAGAAGGCGACTGAGGATGAAGATTTCAGCATCGCAGCTGCGCTCACTTTGATCGGACTCACGGACGGACTCGCCTTCTGCCGAGACCAACCGAGCGAATGTGCTGCTGTCTTTGAACAGGGTGGGGAAACGGATCGGTTCGGCGACAGCCTCGCGTGGTCCGTTGACCAGTTCAACGCCTCAATCTGGCCCGCACCACAAGGCGTTCTAGACCTGTCAGCCGTTGACGTCAGTGGTATAGCGGTGAACACGACAATTTTGGAACGCGCGATTGCGAACCTGCCGGCGGAGATCGATCGCATCGGCGAGAGCTGGGCACCAAGCGGGATTGCACTGCCACTGGAGTAACTTAGGAGCGATACCTAACAGGTACGTCCGAGGTCTCAAGATTGCGACCCGCCCAGTAACCCGCTCGTAGGAGTCGGTATGCACATCCAGGGAGTTCTCTTGACATCACGTCATGCCATGCGGGCGGTTGTGGTGGTGGGCGCGCTTGTAATTGGCGCAACGGTTGGTCGCACCAGCGCGGCATTCACTGCGACAGCGCCCATCACCGGTGGGGCCACCTCTGGCGTCGTCTCGTTGAGTACGGGTGGCGTCCAACAGCTCACCTTCGGTGGTGCAACGCTCACCAACATTGGACCAGGCGCCACATTTACACAGACCGTTACGGTGCTCAATGAATCAACGGTAACCACACCATCAGACCTCACCGAGATTGCGCTGTGGAGTGACATCGCTGGTACGTCATCCGCCCCGTCTGGGCTTGGCGCCGCACTCCAGGTAACGATCACGCGCAGCATTGGCGGCGGTAGCGCCGAGACGCTCTACTCCGGAGCGCTTAACGGCCTCTCGGCGTACGGGTCATTTGGGTCGCCGATTGGTGCGGTATGGAGCTCACAGAATGGTGGTGCGGTGACTGGTGTGACGGCAACGAGTGCCGCCTACACCTTCACCTTTACGTTGCCAGCAAGTGCCACGACAGGGGCTGACTCTTCGGTGGCTGCAACCTTTACCTTTGAAGCGCGCAACAAGACCCAGTGAGTCGAGTCCGCAGCTGTGTTGCCGCTCTCGGACTCGTGGTTGCGATCCAGCTTGCTGGTGTGCGGCTCCTCGTCGTCTCTGGGAACTCAATGTCGCCACACATTCGCGATGGTGATCTGGTTCTTACGGCGCGACTCTGGCGTGGCGGGGAAGTTGGTGACATCGTGCTGATTGAGCGACCGAGCGATGGGCAGCTGCTTCTGCATCGCGTCATCGAGCAGGGCGCGGGGTGGCGTCGCACGCAAGGCGATGCCAGCCTCAGCCCCGACGCCGAGCGCATCTCCGACGCCGCGGTGCTTGGTGTGCTTGCGGCAGTAATCCCCACTGGGCTCATCGCACCACCACCGTTGGGTCAGGTCGCGACGCAGTTCAGTTCCGGCAGGCGGGTCGGCCTGAGCATCGCCGCTGCGCCGGGGGCTCGCGCGGAGGTGAGCACCCCAGTGATCGCTGGTGCTGACGCGCTCGGCCGGTTACTCCCTGGTGGACAGGCAACCTGGATGCTGACGCTCACACCATGCCCAATGGGGCTAGCGGGGGAGTGTGCTGGCACCACAGACACGTTGCGGATCGACCCCGACCGCTTCACGCTGAGCGGCGCCAGCAGTGCCGCTCGGTCGCTTCGGATCACCAGCACCTGCCGCCCTGCAGGCACCACAACCTGGACCCCGAGTGCCGACCTCTTCACCGCAGCCTGGAGTGCGACCAACCTTGCAACCGGCCGACTTGCAATGTTCACCGCGGGGGCTGCAGCGAGCGAATGCCAGGTACAGGTGACCCTTCTTGGAGAGATCACCGCTGCCAACAGCAGCGTGACCCTGCCGCTACGCTGGGGTCCAGAGTGAGCCTGAGCCGCAGATTGCTCCGCGTTGCGGCACCGCTAGCACTCATCGCCATCTCAACCTCGGGCGCCGCCTGGTCGCCACGTCTCGACCTTGCACTCACCACCGGCGCGTGGAGCGCGCCTGGTGGCGTCAGCGCTGGGCTCCTTCTCTGGTACGACACCGCAGAGACGGGAACCATGTCGCTTGCGCCGCGCCTTCGCTACTGGTTCGACAAGTCAGGGCAGGCGCAACACGCACAGGTCAGCAGCGGTCAATTTCAGCCGTATCCAACGCTGGCATCGGGGGTCGCCGGCTTGCAGTTCAGCGGTGCGGCGGTGCAACTGCCCACCAGCATCCCATTAGAACCCATGACGGTGATGCTGGTCTTTCGTCAGAGCAACGAGAGCCTGAGCCATCCGCTCATGGGGAGTCGCACACGCTTTTCTGGTATCACCATGGAGATGGGTCGCCTACGTATGTACAGCAACGGCCAATCGGTTGGCGCATCGACCGCACGAACCACAACGGGACTCACCATCACCACCGTGCGCACCGCCGTAGGTTCGACGGATGGCGTTCAGTACAACGGCGGGCCAGAGATGCCATTCAGCATCACAACGACCGAGAGCATGAACTGGATCGGCGGGATGTTCGTAGCGGGCACGGCGAAGTACTTCGTTGGCACCATCATGGAGGTGGTGATTTGGGGGCGGTCGCTTTCAGTGAGCGAACTGCAGGCGGCACACCGTGCCCTTGGTGCGAAGTGGGGGATTAGCGTCCCTTGAGGATTCGGCGCGGGAGTGCAGCGGCCAGCTTCGCCAGCAGCGCGATACCAGCGGCGCCAGCGAGCGCGTACGGCACCGCGATCGTCAGTAGGTATTGCGGCCACTTGGTTGGCCAGAAGAGCAGTGCGACCGCACCAAGCCCGAGCCAGATCGCGTAGACCGGTCGCTTGCGCGCAAGTGGGACGAGGCCAATCAGCGCGAGCGGCAGCATCCACGTGTCGAGCTTCACCCAGAAGATGTTCTGCGCGTCGTGCCATGGCACGGACTGGGTGAGCCAGATCAGCTGCTGCCACATCGGGTAGCCGGTGGACTGCACCTGCT
>RGCW01000005.1 GCA_009919005.1 Candidatus Aquidulcis sp.
TGGGCGGCGGCCTCTTCCCCCTGATCGCGCGCACCTTCGGAACACCTGAGCGTCGTGCCAGCGACCTTGCTCGGCGGTTGGAGCAGATTCCAGAGTTACTCGATGCAGCGATCGCCGATCTCACTGGTCTCCCTGAATTGAGCGTCCCCGCGGATGATGGTGCGCCGCGACGCAGCGGTGCCGTTCCGCCGACGGGGAGCATTACACTGCCCGCGCGGCCGATCAGTCGGCTGCACACTGAGACGGCGATCTCGCAAGCGCCTGGCATCGCCGAGCTTGCCGAGCTGGCGGTTACCACATTCGGAGATTCGCTTCGCGGCCCTGCTGATCTGGCGATCGCTGCGACCCAGCGGTTCGTTGCGCGCTTGGAGCAGGAGGTGCTTCCAAAGAGTTCTGGGGAGGGCCGGTACGGTGCCACTCTGTACGATCGGGCACTTCGTCACACGCTGTTCGGTTCACATGATCGAGCTGCAATCTCCGCCAAGGGCCAACAGGAGTTCGCGGCTGTCCGTGCACGAATGATGGAGATCGCAGAGCGAATCGCCCCAGAGTGGCTCGGCGAGCGCGCACCTGAGGTGCTGGCAGGTGACCGCTCCACACTCGTCGCAGAGGTGTTGCATGCCATCGGTGAGGATCACTGCGCTCCCGAGGAGCTGCTGGAGCGTTCGCGTGCGGAGACGGCACGATGCGAAGCCTTCATTAGACGGACTGGGCTCGTGGAACTTCCCAAGGAGCCACTTGAGATCATGTGGACGCCGCTCTTCCTGCGTGCCTACGGTGGCGCATTTCTCGATGCGCCGGGCCCGTTAGATCGAGGCGAGAAGAGCTTCTTTTATGTAACGCCTGCACCAGATGACGCGACGCCCGCGCAAATTGCCTCCAAGATGCGCGAGGACAACAATCGAATGTTGGCACTGCTGGCGATCCACGAGGCAATCCCTGGTCACTACTTGCAGTTGGCAGCCGCGAACCAGACGCCACGTCCACTTCGAGCAGCCTTTGGCTCAGGGGTGTTCGCTGAGGGGTGGGCCGTTTATGTGACACAGGTCATGCTTGACGAGGGGTTCGGTGAGGGTGACCTTGCTCTTGAGTTGGTGCACTGGAAGTTCTACCTGCGGTGCATTGCCAATGCACTCCTTGACGCCGGGATCCATGCCGAGGGTCGCGATGAGGCTTGGGCGCTCAACCTCATGGTTGGGCAGAGTTGGCAGGAGGAGGCGGAGGCGAGGGCTAAGTATCTGCGCGCTCGACTCACATCGACGCAGCTCCCAACGTATTTTGTGGGCTCAATGGGCTGCTGGGAACTTGAGGATCGTGCGCGACGTGTGGCCGGTGGGCCGGCTGCTCATGTCGCTGGAGCGGACCTGCCAGGAAATCGGGTGGAGACCCCAGGGTTCTCGCGACGTGCGCACCTGAGAGCGATGCTCTCACATGGGACGCCACCGATTCCGCTCCTTGAGCGCCTGCTCGGATTTGCCAAGTAGGCAGGGCTACGCGGAGAGTCCCTCTTCTGCGGTCATGTCGCGACTCAACGTTGCGGCGAACTGGGTGCGCACGGTGAAACTCCCGTTCGGTGTGAGTTCGAGGTTGTGGAGTAGGTGGAGCGAACTCCCCTGATAGACCCGCTCAAAGCCACCCTCCGAGTTGGAGATCGTCTCTATCGGTGACCACGCCGCGCTGGCGTGCGGCTCGGTGGTCGTCGACAGCGCAATGCCGAGATAATCGTTTCCCGAGTGCAGTGGCGCTCCTGCCGGCGCCTCGCCCGACCGGTCGTGCGCGGTGCGAACACCAGCGACAGTCCAATGTGCAGCAGGATTGCCGCCCCCTCCGAGGAGCATGAGATTCCACTCCTCATCGAGGACTGTGCTCAGTGATGGCCCGCCGAGGTGGGCCAGTGTTGTCTCGACCGTAATGATGGGATCCATTCGCCCGCCAGTCAGCCGAATAGTTCTGGTCGCGGATAGAGAAGTCGTGCCAACCGTTGCGTTCGCAATCAGAGTCACCTGTTGATCGTCGTAGATGGACACCCCCCACGCGCAGTGCAGGAAACTACCAGAGGCGGTGGCTGTGCCCGCAGCGATCGCGCGTCCGTCGGTGCCTGCTGGATAGAGTCGGAGAAGTGCAGAGCGGCGTTCATGGTCGTCGTAGATCAACTTTGCGGCGAGGCCGGGCTCCTTGACGGCCACAATGTCGTGGATTGAGGCAACCGCCCCCTCTTCAGCTGCCGCTGGCGCTGATCCACCCGCCGCTTCGATCGCGGCATGGGCACGCAACTTCTCGTGATAGGCCTCTGGTCGTCGGCGCAGTACAGCGAGCAGGGCATGGTGGGGGGCGCGGAGATCGATGGCGGTGATCGCGCCACCATCGGCAGGGTCGATCTGGAGTCGGGCGCCCGCATTCGCAATCTGGATCTCGGGGGCGCCATCAAGGTCAAGGTCACTCACCAGCGCGGGGAGCGACTGGCTGTTGCCGCTGCGCCGATAGGTGCCATCAGCGATGTCCTCTGCGGCGATCAGATGCTCGAAGGTGGCCAGGCGCATATGCGTGATGTACACCCCGCCGAAGAGGCCGTGCCAGTAGCAGTCGTTTGACTGGCCACGATGCAAATGATCCTCGGCTGCAACCTTCGCTGCGCCGCTGGGCATTGCCGCAACCTTGGCGCTGGTGCGCAGCATCTGTTTATGTAGGTCGTTGATCTCGGTGTACTTCACCTGGAAGTTGCGCCAGAAGCCGCCTCGGAGATAGCGCGCCTCAGGGCGCCCCTCATCCTGTGCGGCGTGCAACATGGGTCCGAAGATCTGCGATTCGTTCGGGGGCAACACCCAGTCACCCATCTCGGCGTACGACGAGGTAGGAATGTAGACCCGCCCAATTGGACCGCGCTCGTCGAGCCAGCGTGATGGTGTCGTGGTCGTCAGCCACGTGGCGTTCTGTTCTAGGGCGGTGAAGAATTTCTCAACCCACTGCCCCTCGCCCCAACAGTGATCCCAGGTTGTCGGCCACGAGCCAAACTTCTCCCCATCGTCGCCCATCGTTCCAATTCGATCACCCTCGGGTGTGGCGTGTTCACGCAGGTACTCGATGATGCTCTCAACGGTGCCAAAGGGGATGCGGTAGCGCAGCCCCTGTTCAGTGCCGAAGACGGTGAGGGGCTTCCCCTCGTCTTCGGTGAGATACGCACCCCACAGGGCATCTTCGGGGATTGCGGCCGCCCGAAAGTGTGCGTCATCAAGGATCGTCCATCGATAACCGCCATCGTGGAGCGCCGCTGGAAGTGAGGGCTCCCAAACCCGTTCGGCGAGCCAGGCACCCTCTGGGGCAACGCCGACGAGCTCCTTGATTCGCGACCGCATGCGGCGAAGTTGGGCGATGCGATCAGCGGCGGGGAGTGATGCCAAGATTGGCTCGTAGAGGCCGCCACCGACAATCTCAACCTGCTCGCGTTCTACAAGTGCTCGTACGCGCTGCAAGAACTCCGGATGCGCCGCCGCGAACCATTCCAAGAGAGGACCGGTGTAGTGGAGCGAGAGTCGTACCGTTGGATGACGCTCCAGTGCCTCAATCATCGGGAGATACGCCTTCTCGTAGATCTCGTCGAAGACCCAGCCGAAGTTGCCAACCGGTTGATGGTTGTGCAGGGTGAGCGCGAGAGAGATGCGACGGGGTGCGTTGCTAGTGCTCATGGTGAGAGGTTAGCGGTGAGCCCCCGTTTGCGGGGCGCTCGCGGGCAGATAGAGTCGCTCGCAGTACTCGTGGAGCATCCGTGTGGTGCTGAAGCGCCAGAGCGTGCTGCCGATTGAGGCACGCGCTAGATCAAGCCAGGCGGTGGGTAGGCCATCCGCCCCGCGATCGTAGAAGCGCGGAGCCACCTCGCCCTCAAGAATGCGGTAGAGGCTCTCGGCGTCGCTCTCATCTTGCAGCAGCTCATCTGGGTTGATCGAGGTGTCGCCAATTGCATAGCCGTTCGATCCGGTGAATCCCTCATCCCACCAACCATCAAGGATCGAGACATTGACGGCGCCGTTCGCTGCGGCCTTCATCCCCGATGTTCCTGACGCCTCAAGAGGGCGTCGCGGCGTGTTGAGCCACACGTCGCAACCTGCAACGAGGTAGCGCGCGGTACGCATGTCGTAGTCCTCCATGACAAAGATTCGACCACGGAACGCATCACTTCGACTCTTCTCCCAGATGTCGCGGATCACCTCTTGCCCAGCCCGATCGGCGGGATGTGCCTTTCCGGCAAAGACGATCTGCACGGGACGCTCACTGTCGTTCACGATCCGTTCTAGTCGGTCGAGATCAGTAAAGAGGAGATTGGCACGTTTATATGTGGCAAAGCGTCGAGCAAAGCCTATGGTCAGCACCGTTGGATCAAAGAACTGATCAGCTTGACGAAGCGCCTCTGGCGACTCGCCATGACGCGCGAGTTGCCGACGTATGGAGCTGCGCAAGAAGTCACCGAGCGCCTCCTTCTGACGGCGATGCGCATCCCACCAGGCGAGTGCATCAACACTGCCGAGGCGCTCCCAGAAGGCTGAGGCTTCTGGCCCAGCGGTATCGAGCTGGTCCAGGTCGGCATTGAGGAAGCGTTCATATACGGCGCGAGTTTCACGACCAGCCCAGGTGGGCATATGTACCCCGTTGGTGATCCCGAGGATCGTCGAGCCCGTGACTGGAGACCAGGTGGCGTTTGCAGTCTCGGCGTGGAGCTTGCTTACGGCATTTGCCCCGCGGCTTAGTCGAAGGGAGAGGGCGGTCATATCGAACGTTGCTCGGTCGCCCTCGGCGCCGACCGCTAAGTCAAGGACGCGCTGCATGGGGACGCCGCCAGAGTCCGCCTCGCCAGTGCCATCGCAGAGTGGACCAACGACCCGCTTGACGAGATCAACGTCAAACTTCTCGTTACCGGCAGATACCGGCGTATGGATCGTGAATACGGTGCTGCGCTTTACCCGCTCTAGGGCGGTCTCGAGGGGCTCACCCGCAACGACAAACTCTCGTGCCCGTTCGATCAGGTTCAGGGCGGAGTGGCCTTCGTTCAAATGGAAGACCGACGGTGCAACGCCGAGTGATCGCAAGGCGCGAATGCCGCCGACGCCGAGCACCATCTCTTGATGGAGTCGCATCTCGCGACCGCGCACATAAAGGATGTGGGTAATGGGGCGATCTGCCTCGCTGTTTGCCGAGATGTCGGTATCGAGGAGCAGCACGGGAACACGGCCAATCTGCGCGATCCACACCGCCGCCGAAACCCGTCGATCGCCGAGCGGAATCGAGACGACGAGCTGCTCACCATTCGCCCCTGCCGCGCGAACGAGCGGTAGCAGCGAGAGGTCAACCTCAGGGTAGGCATGCTCCTGGTGGCCGTCTGCATCGATGGTTTGGCGGAAGTATCCGCGACGGTAGAGGAGGCCGACGCCAACCAGCGGGAGAGCCATATCTGAGGCGGCCTTCATGTGGTCACCCGCCAAGATGCCCAGGCCGCCAGAGTAGAGCGTGATGCTCTCATGCCAACCAAACTCGGCGCAGAAGTAGGCAATAGGGTTGGTCAGGTTTGCGCCGTGTGTCCGAGGAAACCAGTGGTCACTCCCACTCGCCATGTAGTTGTCAAAGGCGGCCACTACCTCATCAACCTGGATCAAGAATTTTGGGTCCTCGAGAAGAGGCTCCCAATCGATGGGGCCAGAACAGACCGTGACGGGGTTGCGCGTCGCGATCCAACGCGGCTCGTGAATCCGGCGGAAGAGGGCGCGTGCTTCTGGGTGCCACGACCACCAGAGGTTGTATGAGACGCGGCGAAGACCTTCAAGGCGAGGAGGGACTCGGAAGGATTCGGGGGTCGGCAGTGCGCGCAGCACGACAGCGTTCGTCACTGATCTGCCTCCTCCCCCCAAACGGCCCCTGCGCCGTGCGGCGACTCGTGGCTCGGGCGGATTCTAGCGCCCGCCGCGCCCCTGACGCTCGGCGTCGGTCTCTGGGTACGAGGCGGGGGCCGAGAGGGCCGCGGTCGCTGCGGCGGAGTATGCCGAGTCTGTCGGGCTTGACGAGCCTTTCACCGTGACCGACTTCGCGCCAACGGGCGGCTGTTCGGTGGCAGGCAGGATGGAACGACCAGGGAGCCTATGCTCCAGCTTCACCGTGACGTCGTAATCCTCACAGATGTCGAGGAATGGATCCGGATCCATCATGTCGGGCGACTTCACACCAGCACCACCCCATACACCCTCGGCGATGAGCTCCATGGCCATCACCGGCATCACCCCGGTTTGCCAGGCAACTGGCTGCAGGTTGTAGCGCCCCATCGTCTCCGCAGCATCACACACCTGATAGTGGAAGGTTTCGCGCGGGCGACCATCTTTGGTTCCGCCTACGAGGGTCCCAACGATCGCGCGTCCAACCATGCTGTTCCCCAAGGTTGCAGGATCAGGTGAGAGTGCACCGATCACATCGCGTGGAGCGACCTTCACCCCTTTAACGTTAATAGGATTCTTGCCATCCAAGCCAAGACGGTGAAGCAGTTGTAGCGTTTCTATGAAGTCTGCGCCGAGTGCGTACTTAAAGGTGATGACATCCGACTTCATACTGCGCGGAAGTTGTACGACCTCCTCGTGTTCAACGTTGACGCACATCACTGGCCCAACGCCTTCGGGGAAGACGAAGTCTTCTGGTTCGCTGAATGGTTCACGAACCTCAATCTTGCCTCCGCGCCAAACGATCGGCGGGTTCAAGCACTCTTCAATTACTGTCCAGAGGCTGAAGACCGTGGCAAATGGATAGCCCTCAATGCGCAGGTCGCCTCCGTCGCGCACGTGGACAGCGGAGACTTCATCAAAGGTCCACTTCTTTGCGTACGCGGCGAAGATGTTGGAGAGGCCAGGGTCCATTCCCATTCCGATCAGCGCCAGCCTGCCACGATCTTCCCAGAGCTTCTTTCGCTCCTCTTGATAGTCACCGAGCATCACTCCTGGAACCGTGTAGGGGTTCATCGCATCAGGAACCGAGAGGCTGGTCGCCATGTCGATGTAGTGCACTCCGGCCTCAAGCGCGGCGTCGAAGACGGTTGGGACGAAGCGTGGATCAACGGCATTGAGCACCAGATCCGCCTTGGAGATTGCGATCAGCTCCTTCAGTTGCGCGGCGTTCCCAGCGTCAACCTGCGCCACTCGATACCCAACGCCCACGGCGTCGGCAACGGTTCGTGCGCGATCCAACGAGTAATCCGCAAGGGTGAGGGTGCCCAGCCATTTCTTCCCTTTGATGAGGTGGGCAATCGCCTCGCCGACCGTGCCGGTTCCAACCAAGAGAACGTTCATCGCTTCGTGCCTTTCACGCGGGGGCCCAGGAAGCCGGGCTGCACCCGCACCAGGGGAACCCGCCGAGGGCTCAACCCAGTTGCTGTGGTCAGCCTACGCCTCCCCCCCGGGGGGTCGTCAAACGACCCGGAGGTCGTGCGGGGGGAGGGTCGTATACTGAGTGAAGGCGACACATGCCGCCACAGGTGCAGCTCAAGGGGGACGCCATGGAAGGACTACTACCAGTTCTGGTGATCGTTGGTGTGCTCGCACTCGTTGCGATCTCCGCATTCAACGGCTTGGTCAATGGACGCAATCGAGTCGATGAAGCACTCGGGCAGATCCAGGTGCAGTTGAAGCGTCGCTATGACCTGATCCCAAACCTTGTCGATGCCGTTAAGGGGCAGATGGGCTTTGAGAAGGGTGTCCTTGAAAGCGTGACCGCGGCGCGTGCAGCCGCAGTCAACGCGGGCACCTCTGGCGACACTGCGGCACAGGCGAAGGCGGAGAACATGTTGACCTCGTCGCTCCGCACCCTCTTTGCCAACGTCGAGGCATATCCAACACTCAAGTCAAATGAGAATGTGATTCAGTTGCAAGAGCAGCTCACCTCCACAGAGAACCAGATCGGCTTCAGCCGTCAGCACTACAACGCGACGGTCCTCTCGTATAACAATTCGGTACAGACCTTCCCGGGGCTGCTCTTCGCTGGGGCCTTCGGATTCACGAAGCGTGATTTCTTTGACGCACCCGACTCCGAGGAGGCCGTCCCGAAGGTCAACCTTTCGTAGGCACGAGGCGCACGAGAGAGCCCGTGGCGACCTTCTATGACCTTGCGGCGGCGAACCGACGTAAGTCACTGCTGCTGGTGCTCATTGTTGTTGGGATCCTCGCCGCCTTTGGGGCGAGCGCTGGGATCGCGTTAAGCGGCAGCATTGAGGGTGGTGCCCCCGTCGCTGTAGGCGCGTTTGTTGTCGGATTCCTGCTGACACTCGGCGCCTATTTCAGTGGTGACAAGGCGGTCTTGGCCGCCGCTGGAGCCAAAGAGCTTGATCCATCGGCTGGCCGCGAGGAACTCGAGCTCGACAACATCGTGAGTGAACTCTCTCTTGCTGCGAACCTACCAAAGCCCAAGGTCTACACGATCAACGACACCGCGTTGAATGCGTTTGCCACGGGGCGCGATCCACAGCATGCCAGCATCGCCGTCACCGAGGGTCTGATGCGCACCCTCGATCGCGAAGAGATGAGCGGCGTGATTGCCCACGAGCTTTCTCACATACGAAACTTCGATATTCGCTATGGCCTACTTGTTGCGGCGCTGGTGGGCTCACTCGCGTTGCTCAGTGACCTCGTTATGCGCTGGGCCTTCTGGGGTGGCGGTCGCCGACGCGGCAACGATCGCGAAGGGGGTAACGGACTGCAGGCTATCTTTATCGTGGTGACGATCATCCTTGCCATCCTCGCCCCCATTGCGGCTCGGCTTGTGCAGCTCGCCGTTTCACGTCAACGGGAATACCTTGCAGATGCGTCGGGCGTTGAGCTCACACGCAATCCCGTCGGACTTGAGCGTGCGCTTGCAAAACTCGCAGGAGATCGGGAGGTTCTTGAGGTTGCAACCAAGGCCACGGCACACCTCTACATCATCAATCCGGTGAAGCACTTTGAGGAGCGTTCGGCTGGGTTTCTTGCGACCCATCCGCCACTGGTCGATCGGATCAACCGGTTGCGCGCTCTCCGCCGAGCGAAGCCTCTAGAGTCGCTGGCCGAACGCTAGTTGCGGCACTCGCGCACCCAGGCGGACCACTGATCGGGGTAGACCTCTGAATAGCGCGGCCCGTTGCGATCGTTAAAGAGTCGGATCAGGCCCTCGCGGCGCTCGCACTCCGCCAGATGGAGTGAGGTCAGTAGGAGAGCGGCCAGAAGCAGGATCGCGATCAGACCGACGGAGAGCCCAAGCCACCGGCCCTGACGATCGCCGTAGTCATCCATGCCTTCTCCTTGCTATCGTGTGCACATTGCGGGAGTAGCTCAGTTGGTAGAGCACTTGCCTTCCAAGCAAGATGTCGCGAGTTCGAGCCTCGTCTCCCGCTCCAATCGTGTTCTGCGCTGGCGCTTAGGCGTCGGCAACGATGGTCCGCGCGACCCGCTTCGCGACGGCGAGGATCGTGACCATCGGATTTACGCCGAGTGCCGTTGGGAAGAGCGACCCATCTGCAACGTAGAGTCCCGCGATCAATCCGTCGTGCGGATCCTGGGGTCGAGGGCGCGCCGTACTGCGGACCCGGCCCCATGGGTCACAGACATGGTCATGCGGGTCGGAGCCCATGCGCGCGGTACCCATCTGATGGGCAGAGAAGACCGTGCCGCGGTTTGGCGCAAAGTCAAAGCGGTGAAGTCGGCGGAGATAGACCTCGAGGGCCTCTGGGCCATCACTCCTCTTCCAACTCATTGGAGGCGACCCCGCAGCAATGATCTCACTCGCGCCAGCCGCCTCCGCGATCCGCGACATGGAGCGAAGGGCATGGCGTAGTCCGCGCTCATCGCGGGGTGTGGTGCGGTAGCGAATCTCTGCAAAGCCCGCTCGGCTCGCCGAGACCGTTCCACCCGCATCATCTTTCACGATCGCAAGGAAGGGGGCGATGTATCGACCAAGTTTCATCAATCGCTCGTGCTCTGCACGTGAGGTCCATGGAATTCCAAGAGCGAGTAGCCCCGGATGGCCGGGAGCGCTTTCGATAATGTAGCCGTTCCGCTCTTCATCGGGATCAATGAAGCGGGAGCTCTTTGCAGCCTGCATGGTGCCCCGCCACATCTCAACCGGCTCCTCAAAGATGCCTGCCACAAGGCTAACGGGATGCAGACGCAGGTTCTTCCCGATTGCGGGATGCGTCAGTCCACTGCGTTGCAGTAGGACAGGGGTGCGTAGCGCCCCGCCCGCGACAACAACGGTTTTCGCGACGATTTCCAAATCACGGGGCGTGCCCGCTCGTGTGCCGAGCGTGGCGATGGCTCCCTTCGCGACGCCATCCTTGACGATGAGTCGCTCTGCCTTGCAATCGGGCAGGATCCGCGCGCCGTGCGTCACGGCCTCTGCGAGATGGAGCCGTAGCGCAGACTGCTTCGATCCTGTTCGACAGCCAAAGGGGCAGGTGCCGCAGTCTCCACATTCGGCGCGATTCATTTGAATGCGTTCGCTACTCCAACCGAGCCGCTCGGCACCACGAATGATCGCCGCATCCTTCGGTGGAACATCTTGAGAGTCCTTCGCGCCGATCTCACGAAGGACGGTCGCCAAGTCACTAGCGAAGTCACGCCCCGCTGCGCCAGTGACACCGTGCTCTCCCTCCCACTCCTCGCGGACCGGCTCGGGGATCGGGATTGCCGTCATCCAATTGACGGTGGTGCCGCCGCCAACGGTGCCGCCAGCAAGGATGGCGATGTGCGCGTCAGCGGTTGCGGTAAAGCCAGAGTCCAGGTAGAGGCGCTCGTAGGCGTCGCGCTCCTTGGTTGGGAAGGTTGCCTCGGTGTAAAGGCCACCAGCTTCAATCACCAAAACTTCACGGCCGGCCGCGGCAAGGTCGCGCGCAACGCTGCCCCCGCCAGCACCGGAGCCGATGATCAACACATCGACGGCGAGGCGCTCGGCGCGTCCTGGATTGAACGCTGTGATCTGCGTGACCTGCGTGGTGATGGGGTTGGGCGTCGGGTGATACTCAATACCACTCAGTCGCGTGCGGACGAGGTTATCGGCCGGCTCATCCGCGTCCGAGTAGGCAATAAATGAGAGCAGCTTGCGGAAGACGGCGGCCCCGCTGCGCAACATCGGAATGGGGTGTTGTACCCAGCGGCGGAGGAATTCATCGCGCTGCGCGGACTTCAACGCGCCGAATCGCGCGAGTCGACCTCCGATCAGCAGGCTACCCACGCGGGTATCAAGGAGGTTGAGTACGAGGCGCAGTTGTCCATGAAGGGCTGGGTCAACGACCTTGGCAATCGCCGTCTCCGCGGCCCCCGCTCGCTCAGCGCCGCCACCCGCGACGAAGCCTTCCGCGAGCGCGGCGAGGGTACGTCGCTGCGCGTCGGTGAAGATCCTCGCCGCCGGCGAGTCTGGCGGCGATTGAGTCGATCTCGTAGCGGGAGCCATGAGGCATATCTTGCATCGTTACGGGTAGGTCGGCTGACGGTGTCGCGTCGCTGGGGTACGATCGCCTCCGTTGGCGCGTGGCCAAGCGGTAAGGCACCTGCCTCTGGAGCAGGGGATCCTAGGTTCGAATCCTAGCGCGCCAGCCAACTCTCCTACCGAACGTGGGCGCTTAGCGCAGTGTGTCGAGCCACCCACCAACCGCCGTCACGAACCCCGAAACATCCTCTTCAAACGGCACGTGGCCAACGCCTGGCATCACCTCCCACGTCGCTGCGGGCAGGTCTCGGTGGAGCACCTCACCGCTGGCCAACGGCACCCACGTGTCGTCGCTTCCCCAAAGGATCAGCGTTTGCGGATTGCCTGCCGCCGCACTGAGCGTGGCAATCGATTCTGGGAGTGTGTTCCCTGCGCCATCGCGAACGATTCCGAGAAGCGCCAGATCCCAATCTTGAAGGTGCGTCGAGGCGGCGTAGCCATCGACCAGCCCTTCGCGATTCACCACCCCCGTAACCGCAAAGGCTGACGAGAGCAGCTCGGCGAATGTCGCTGGGGTAAACGCGTTGCGGATTGCGATCCGAGCGATGCGTCGGATCGGTGGCACCTTAAGCAGCACACTCGCCGCTGATGGTGAACGGCTGACCCCACCCTTCGGTTGTGCAACCGCGGCATCAATGTAGGCCAGGCCCGCTACGCGTTCTGGGGCCAGGGCGAGCATCCAGCTGATCACATTTCCGCCCATGCTGTGACCGAGTAAAACGGCGCGATCAACGTGGAGCTGATCGAGGACCTCAAGCGCGAAGGTGGCGTGTGCCTTGTGGCTGTAATCGCGCTCCCAGGACTTTTCGGAGAGGCCAAAGCCTGGAAGGTCAATCGCAATCACGTGCCATCCGCGTGCGGCGAGTGGCGCCATCACCTCGCGGTAGCCGAAGGTGCTGCCGCCGAAGCCGTGGATGAGCAGGAGGGCAGGATCGCGCGGATCACCCGCCTCAGCGACCACGCTTTGCACTCCATTGGCGGTGATGATGCGTGCGCCGGGCGCGGCGGCATATGAGAGCAGCTCCACAGGGTCGGCATCAGCACCCTTCGGTACGTCAACAAGGTAGGGGAGTGTCATCACCGTTGCGAGAACGACGAGGAGTACGATTCCGATCCTGCGTAGTTGCCTCATGTCACTGAGGATAGCGTGCTGATAACAGGGCGGTAATCCGCTTCGCTAGAATGGGGTCATGAGCAGCATTCGCGTCCTCTTCCTCTGTACCCATAACAGTGCCCGTTCACAGATCGCCGAAGCGCTCCTACGTTCTCGTGGGGGTGGGGACTTTGAGGTAGAGAGTGCGGGGACAGAGGCAACACTGGTTCGTCCGCATGCGCTAACGGTGCTCGCTGAGATTGGCATTGATGCGTCGGCCCAAACGAGCAAGACCCTGCACCGCTTCCTTGATGAGCCCTTTGATTATGTTATCACCGTCTGCGACGCGGCAAATGATGCCTGCCCAATATTCCCAAATGGCGGTCAGCGCGAGCACTGGTCGCTCCCCGACCCGTCCAAGGTTGGCGGCAGTGAAGAGCGTCAGCTAGAGGCGTATCGCGATGTGCGCGACGATCTGGAGATTCGCATCATGGACTTCATCCGCCGTGCAAGATCGGGAGCGACGGCCTAGCGACGACCTCGCTGCAGGCGAATCATCTGCGCTTTGGCGATCAAGTCCCGCGGGAAGTCGAGCAAGATCGGTTCATAGCCCAGTGGAATCTCCATGTGGAGTCCGGCCTTGGTCAACTTTCGAACCAAACTCAACTTGTCCATCTCGTCTGGTGCAACGAAGCTCACCGCTTCACCGAGCGCTCCGGCACGACCAGTTCGACCGATGCGGTGGACGTAGTCTTCAGGATCAAACGGGAGCTCGAAGTTAACGACGGCGGGGAGCGCCTCAATATCGAGGCCTCGCGCTGCAACGTCTGTTGCAACCATGACACGAGCCTCACCCGCCTTGAAGGCGGCAAGGGCGCGGTTGCGCTGCTTTTGGTCTTTGTCACCATGAATCTCTACCACTGTGTGTCCCTCACGATGTAGGAAGTCACCGAGGCGATTGGCCTCGACCTTGCGATTGACGAACACCAGAGCCTGCTCCCAGGTCTTTGTGCGCAGCAGGTCGCTCAGGAGCTGTCGCCTGCGACGGTCATCAACAGCCATGATGACCTGCCGCACGTTCTCATTTGTCTGGTTTCGCCGCGCTACTTCAATGGTGATGGGATCACGAAGGAAGTCTTGCGCTAAGGCCCGAATTGGCTCAGAGAAGGTGGCTGAGAAGAGGAGGCTTTGTCGCTGCTTCGGGATCAAGGCGAGGATGCGCTTCAGATCAGGCATGAAGCCCATATCGAGCATGCGGTCCGCCTCATCGAGGACCAAGATCGATACCTGAGAGAGGTTGACCGTCTTGGAGTTGGCGTGATCAAGGAGTCGCCCAGGTGTTGCGATGAGGATCTCCAGTCCCGCCAGGAGCATCTTCTGCTGAGGGGGCATCGGCACCCCTCCGTACACGACGCCGCTGCGAAGTGGCAGATGCCGACCGTAGGTGCCAGCGCTCTCTGCGATCTGGACGGCAAGCTCGCGAGTTGGAGTGAGCACGAGCGCCCTCACTGGGTGTCGCGCGGGACTTGGCGACGACGAGGCCAGCGGCTTTAACAGTTGGAGGATCGGCAGCACGAAGGCCGCCGTCTTCCCCGTGCCCGTTTGGGCCGCCCCGAGAAGGTCGCGCCCCTGCAGGACGTGCGGAATCGCCTGGGCCTGGATTGGGGTCGGTTCGCTGTACCCCTCGTCAGCGACGGCTCGTAGGAGTTCTGGGGCAAGTCCAAGCTCAGAGAAGTCGGGCATCAGTTGGTCAAGACTACCCGAGAGCGGCGAGAAGGGTGCGATGATCACGGCGATGAATGAGCAAGACACGCTTCTTGGAGGACTTGCGCCGGCGCGACCCCTCGCTGCTCGCATGCGCCCAACCTCGCTTGATGAGGTTGTAGGTCAAGCGGCGCTCGTGGATCACGGCGCGCCGTTGCGACTTCTGCTGGAACGTGGGGAGGCACCGTCGCTTCTACTCTGGGGGCCGCCCGGGAGCGGAAAATCAACGCTCGCCGCGGTGATCGCGGCTTCCGTAAAGGCGGTTCCCACAAGTCTCTCAGCAACAAGCGACGGCGTGGCTGAGGTGCGCAAGGCGGTGGCGGCTGCAGTGGAGCGCAGGGAGCACGGCGAGCAAACGCTCCTCTTCATTGATGAGCTCCATCGATTCTCACGGACGCAACAGGATGCACTTCTGCCGCACGTTGAGGCGGGAACGATCATTCTCATCGGCGCAACGACTGAGCCCCCACCACGCGCGATCTCGCCGGCACTCCTTTCGCGGATGCGCACATTCCGACTTACTCCCCTGAGTAGCGACGACCTCAGCGTTCTGGTAGACCGAGCGCTCAACGACAAGCGCGGCCTCGCCGGCGCGTTCAGCGTTACCGATGACGCGCGGCGGCAACTCATTGGCTACGCGTCTGGGGACGCCCGCCGGCTCTTGGCACTGCTCGAGTTAGCGTCGGTGATGGCGGGTGATTCAACAGAGATCACGCCGCGCGAGGTACTGCTGGCAGCCCAAGATCGAAGTCTCCCGTACGACCAGTCGGGGGTCACCTCCGCGCTGATCAAGAGCATTCGCGGCAACGATCCAGATGCGGCGATTTGGTGGCTCGCCACCGCGCTTGAAGCTGGCGAAGATCCGCGAGTGATTGCCCGTCGACTACTCGTCTCGGCTTCGGAAGATGTGGGCAATGCCGATCCCGCTGCACTTCCACTCGCCGTCGCGGCGGCCCAGGTTGTTGAACTTGCTGGATCTCCAGAGTGCGAATGGGCGCTGGCTCAGGCGGTGACGTATCTCGCCTCTACGCAGAAGTCGCCCCGTGCTGGAGAGGCGCTCAACGCCGCACGTGCGCACCTAGCAAATGTGGGACAACTGCCCGTGCCTGGTCACCTGCGCGCTACGGCGAAAACCTATCAGTCGCCGCATGCGGCGGGGGAGCCATTTGATCTTGTGCAGGAGTACCTGCCGTCAGCTGTTGGATCACTACGGCTCTATGAGCCGTCTGGCGTTGGGGCCGAGGCGGATCTGCGAGCGCGAATCGCCGCACTGCGCGCAGCGCGCGCCAAGGACTCAAGCGCCTAGGCGAGTCCGTGCGCGAGGAGGAGGTCGCGATTCGCCAAGATCTCCGCCGTTGCTCCATCTGCGACGATCACTCCCCGATCAACCACGATGCTCCGAGGGAATGCGGCGCGCGCGAGATCAAGATCGTGGGTGCTCACGATTAGCGTCTGCGTCAAGGAGTTCAACAGGTGAATGAGATCACGTCGCCCACGCGGGTCAAGACCTGCTGAGGGCTCGTCAAACACCAAGACGCTTGGGTTCATGGCAAGCACAGTGGCGAGCGCAACGCGTTTCCGCTGGCCGATTGAGAGTCGCATCGGCGCGCGTTGGGCAAGATCAAGTGCGCCAACGGAACCAAGGGCTGCCTCAACACGTTCGTGGATGGCAGCGGCGTTGAGCCCCATGTGGGTCGGCCCAAAGGCGACGTCGTCCCACACTGTCGGGCTGAAGAGCTGGTCGTCGGGATCCTGAAAGACGAGCCCCACCTCGGCGCGGATCCGGCCGATCGTTTCGTTTGAGACCTGCATCCCCGCAACAGTGACGGAGCCATGTGTTGGACGGTGGATGCCGTTGAGGTGCAGCATGAGCGTGCTCTTTCCAGCGCCATTCGGCCCGAGCAGCGCTACTTTCTCGCCGCCGCTGATGGCAAGGTCGACACCCCGCAGCGCCTCAGTGCCATCGGGATAGCGAAAGTGCAAATGCGAAATAGCGATGCTGCCGTCGCCCGACGGGGCGATCGTGGCGTCGTGCGCATGGTCGTGCCCGTGGCTGTGCGGTTGAGGAAGGCCCGGATGCGTGTGCGGATGTTCGTGCTGTTCGCTCATCAATGCACCCTACAGCCGCGGGAGTAGTGCGCCACACAGCCAGATCGCTGTGACGAGCAGAAGCGAAGCCAGAACCTTCACCGTGAGGCGCGAATCAGGAGAGGGCAGGGTTCCAACTGAGAGTGAGCCAGTGGCGCCCCGGGAAACCGCGGCCTCTTCAATTCGTTGGGCTCGAGCATAGGCGCGTAAGAAAAGCGCGCCTACCAGGTTTCCGGTTGTCCGGGCACGCCAGCCGATACTTCCGCCAACGCGCTCTCGACCAACGCCTAGTGGGCTTGCAGAGCGAGAGGTTCGGGCTCGGATCATGCGCCGCGCCTCATCGCGGAGAAGTTCAAGGTAGCGAATGGTGAGGCCCGCACTCGTCGCCAGAGCTTCTGGAAGTCGAAGTCTGCGGAGTGCCGTCACGATCGCTGGGGCGTCTACATAGGTGACCAACACGATGGAGGCTTGTACGCTCACCCAGGCCTTCAGCACCGCGGATAAAGCGATACGTATGCCAGCCCCAGAGATGCTCAGATCGAGCGGGCCAATCGCGCCGCTCCAGACGATCTCATCAGTGCGCAGAAAGACGATCGGGAGTGCAGCCACGACAAATGGCAGAGCGATGCCGCCACGTCGCGCGAGTCGCATCGGCGGAATGCCGATAAGCGCGCCAGCCACGGCTACAGCGATCCAGCTGATGAGCATGGCCAGATATGCGCCCAAGGGGAGGAGGGCCACGGTGACGATGAACATGAGCGTCGCAACGACCGCAGCGCGAGCGTCGAAGGATCTCGGTTGGACTCGATTCACTTCTGCAGGGTCCTAGACTTCGCCAGCCTGGTGAGTCCCAGCAGCAGCCCCGCGATCACGCTGGCACCAATTAGCGCCGCAACGATCGTTGAGCTCGCTCCGTCTAGTCCTGGGATTGCGTAGCCGGCGAAGAGATTGAGCGGGGCCTCCGCCTCCCTCGTCGAGAATCCGAGCGCCGCCGCAACCGCGTTGAGCCCATCGGGTTCCGTTGAGGCGAAGAGGGCAGCGAGCGCGATCACCACGACGACCACGCTCGTACCCGAGACAAGCCTACGAAGCGGTGAGGGTTGGTGATCAGTCTCTGCGCCGAGGATGTCTGGCGCGGTTGTGGCAATAAAGGTGAGCGCGGCAACCGTGATCAGCGCTTCGCCAATGCCGATGAGTGCGTGGACTCCAAGCATTGCTGGGAGTCCAACTGCAATATCTGTCGTCCCGGAGAGCCCAAGCTGAAGGGTCACCACGCCAGCACTTGTCACGACGGAGAGCCATCCAGCAACTCCCGCAGCGGCGATGCCGACTCCACGTCGACCACCGAAGGCGTCGGCGAGGGCACGGGCGGTCAGCGAGCCGCCGAGTGTGCCGAGGATGCCCATATTGAAAATGTTGGCACCGAGTGCGAGCAGGCCACCATCTTGAAAGAGCAGAGCCTGAACGCCGACAACCGTTGTCATGACGACGGTACCCGCCCACGGGCCGAGTAGGTAGCCGGCGAGCACACCACCAAGTAGGTGTCCGCTGGTGCCCGCGGCGACCGGGAAGTTAAACATCTGCGCCGCGAAGATGAATGCTCCGACGAGACCCATCAGAATCGGTCGCCCAGTGGCCCCGTGAGTTGCCTCGCCCGCCGCAAGTCGACGGAGAGAGATCCCGACGAGCACGGCGGTCAACACCCAAAGTGCAAGGGCAAG
Organism: Candidatus Aquidulcis sp.; assembly: GCA_009919005.1. Classification (GTDB taxonomy): domain Bacteria; phylum Chloroflexota; class Limnocylindria; order Limnocylindrales; family Limnocylindraceae; genus Limnocylindrus. The sequence continues at coordinate 18,142 of RGCW01000005.1, forward strand.
CTGCGGAGCGAGAAAGCCGTCGGGCAGGTGCATGGTATGGATCACCCAGCGAGTCTATCGCAACACGTTGCAATAAGCCATCCCGTATCCTGACGGCATGACTGGCGCACCAGACCCTCGCGAGAGCCTCGCCACCCGCCTGCAGGCGGCGGTGCAGGCGCGCGGTCAGCGCTGGACGGAGCAGCGGCAGTTGATCGCCGACGTGCTCGCCGCCTCCGATGGCCACGCCACCGGGGCTGAGCTGGTGGAACGTGTGCGGGCCGCAGATCCCTCGGCAACTCCCTCAACGGTCTATCGCACCCTCGATCTTCTCGAGGAGCTTGGGTTCGCCACTCACCACCATGGTGTGGATGGGCGAGAGACCTATCACTTGGAGGAGGTCGTCGCGCACGGGCACGTGCACTGCAACGGCTGTGGGGCCGAGGTGGAACTGGATGCTGACGCGGCAAAGCCGATCCTCACCGCAATTGAGCGTGCTACCGGGTACGCCGCCGACCTTGACCACCTCTCGCTTCAGGGGCGCTGCCCCTCGTGCCGAGCCGCCGCCGCACGGTAGACTCAACGCGATGGCACACCGCTTGTGTGCCGAACAAGTAAGGATGGACCCATGGCCGAGAAGCTAAAGATCACGTACGCCACGCTGAACGACTCGAACCCTGCGATTCATACCCTGTATGAGGCTGGCCTCAATGAGGCTCGTGCGCTCATGGGTGGCGCTCACGGCAACTTCATTAACGGCGTCTGGTCCACAGCGAGCGACACCTTTGTCAAGAAGTCCCCAATCGATGGCAGTGTTGTCGGCACCTTTAGTAAGGGCGATCGCACCGCCGCAAAAGCGGCAATCGCGGCGGCCAAGGCGGCGTACCCCGCATGGGCAAAGCGACCGTGGCAAGAGCGCGTGGCGCTGATCCGCGCGGCGGCGGAGCTGATCAGTGCGCGGCAGGGACTCTATTCCGCACTTCTCTCTATTGAAGTGGGGAAGAATCGCCTCGAGGCGCTCGGTGACGTTGAAGAGACCGCCGACTTCTTCCGTATCTACGCAAGCGAAGTTGAGCGCAACAAGGGCTATGTGCACCCGATGGGGAATCTGGGAGATGCAATGGTTGAGACGACCACGGTGCTCAAGCCGTACGGCGTATGGGCCGTGATCAGCCCATTTAACTTCCCCTTCGCACTCATGGGTGGTCCGGTTGGTGCGGCCCTTGTCGCTGGCAACACCGTTGTGCTGAAGCCATCGTCCGATGCCCCGCTCTCGGCGGTGTTGCTGTCGCAAGCGATCAGCGACGCAGGAGTGCCTGCGGGCGTCTTCAATATGGTGATGGGGCCAGGCGAGAGCGTTGGCGCCGAGCTGCAAGAGAATCCTGATGTCTCTGGCATCACCTTTACCGGTTCCTCAGAGGTCGGCATGCAGGTTTACCGATCATTCGCCAAGAGCTACCCAAAGCCTGTCATCGTCGAGATGGGCGGGAAGAACCCAACGGTAATCTCGAAGAGGGCGGACCTCGAGAAGGCGGCCGAGGGGGTCTTGCGCTCTGCGTTTGGCCTCGGCGGGCAGAAGTGCTCAGCAAATAGTCGCGTCTACATCGAAGCGTCGGTGCACGACGAGTTTGTGCAGCTGCTGGTGGAGAAGACGAAGGCACTCAAGGTGGGCGACCCAACCGTGCGTGGAATCTTCCTTGGGCCGATCATCAACCAGCGCTCTGTCGACACTTTCTTGAAGGCGTGTGAAGAGGCGCGGCGTGACGGCACCATTGCCGTCGGCGGCGGCCGACTCACGGACGGTGATCTCGCCAAGGGGTTCTATGTCGCTCCGACGGTAGTCACTGGGCTGCCAGCGACGCACCGTCTCTTTAAAGAGGAGCTCTTCACGCCGTTTGTCGTGGTGGCCAAGGTCGCCTCGTTCGAAGAGGGGATCGCCCTTGCCAACGAAAGTGAGTACGCCCTAACCGCAGGTTGCTACACCGAGGATCCGGCGGAAATCCAAACCTTCCTCGACACGATCGATGGCGGGGTCATCTATGTGAATCGTCGAGCTGGCGCAACGACTGGTGCGTGGCCAATGGTCCAGCCGTTTGGCGGCTGGAAGAAGTCGGGTACGACGGGCAAGTCAGGTGGCGGACTCTATTACGTGCCGCAGTATCTGCGCGAGCAGAGCCAGACGATCGTGCGCTAAGCGCGCCACTCCCTCGTATACACTCCGCATAGAATGCATCCAGAGGAGGGGCACCATGACGATCGCTGAGAAGCCTGCAGCCTGGCCAACGACGCTGCCGCACCTCGTCACGAAGGTGCCCGGGCCAAAAGCGCTCGCGCAGGTTGCCGCTGACCAGGCGGTCGTCTCTGGCAGCTTGCCGCGCGCCTACCCATTCGCCCCCGTCCGTGGATTTGGCATGGGTGTTGAAGACCAGGATGGGAATGTCTTCCTTGACTTCTGTGCGGGCATCGCCGTGAACTCCACCGGCCACTGCCACCCTCGCGTGGTTGATGCGATCGTGCAGCAGGCGCAGCGCCTCTTGCATTACAGCGCATCGGATTTCTACGAGCAGCGGTATCAGGAGCTAGCCTCCGCTCTCGCCGCGTCGGCACCATGGAAGGGCCCGTCAAAGGTGCTGCTCCAAAACTCTGGCACCGAGGCGGTCGAAGCCTCAATGAAGCTGGCGCGCTACATGAGCGGTCGCCAGTGGATCGTCGGCTTCGTGGGTGGATTCCACGGTCGCACCCTTGGAGCTCTTACCCTCACCAACTCCAAGGCCAAGTATCACGCCCACTTTGGCCCCCTGGCTCCAGGTTTCCTGCATGTGCCGTTTGGCAGCGAAGGTCTGGACGAACTTGAAGAGCGCATCATCGCGCGCACCATTCCTGGTGACGAGATTGCCGCATTTGTCGTGGAGCCGGTGCAGGGTGAGGGTGGCTACATCGTTCCCGACAAGGACTTCTTCCCGCGCCTTAAGGCAATCGCCGACAAGTACTGCATCGCCATCGTGGTTGACGAGGTCCAATCGGGAGCGGGCCGCACCGGCAAGATGTGGGCGATCGAACACTTCGGCATCGAGCCCGACATCGTTGCCGCCGCAAAGGGCCTCGGATCAGGGATGCCCATCGGTGCCGTGATTGCCAAGGAGCATTGGATGCGTTGGAAGCCGGGCTCACATGGCTCAACGTTCGGTGGGAATCCCGTTGCTGCAGCGGCTGCCATTGCCACACTCGACGTGATTCGCGACGAGGGCCTCATGCAGAATGCGGTTGACCGTGGCGCGCAGGCACTGAAGGGTTTGCGCGCTGGACTAGCGGGCAACAAGCATGTCACCGATATTCGTGGCCTCGGTCTCATGATTGGCGTCGACTTCACCGATAGCGACATCGCTGGGGAGGTTGAGGTGGAGGCGTTTGAGCGCGGACTTTTGGTGTTGACCTGCGGTGATCGCGGCGTACGTATGAGCCCACCACTTGTCGTTAACGAGTTCGAGATGGCAACCGCCATCCGCATCTTCTGCGAGGCCGCAGCGGCAGTTGCCGCCCGGCACTGAGCGGGCGCCCATGCGGGGCCGCAACCGTAGTCTGCAGGAGTGACGAGATGAGTGGCTCCAAGCTCGTCGATATGCGCACCGCGATCGCAGAGCACGTTCATGACGGCGACACCGTGGCTATTGAAGGGTTCACCCACTGCATCTCATTTGCGGCTGGTCACGAGATCATTCGACAGAGGCGCCGCAACCTCACGCTGGCTCGGATGACGCCCGATCTTGTGTATGACCAGATGGTCGCTGCAGGCTGCGCCAAGAAGTTGATCTTCAGCTGGCTCGGCAACCCTGGAGTTGGCTCGCTTCATGCGATTCGCCGACGTACCGAGCCAGCGGCACTCGCCGCGGGAGAGTCCCTCCTTGAGATTGAGGAGTACAGCCATCACGGTATGGTGGGCCGCTATGTGGCTGGCGCACATCGCCTTCCGTTCTATCCGCTGCGTAGCTATTCGGAGAGTGACCTCCCGAACGTCAATCCACTGATTCGCACGGTGCAAAGCCCGTTCGGCGCGGAAGAGGTGTACGCCGTGCCGCCACTCAACCCAGACGTCACCATCATTCACGCGCAGCGTGCCGATACCGACGGTAACGTGCAGATGTGGGGCCTCCTCGGCTGTCAAAAGGAGGCCGCGTTTGCCGCAAAGCGCGTCATTGCCGTCGTTGAAGAGATCGTTCCTACGAGTGTCATTCGCGCCGATCCAAATCGCACGATCGTTCCTGGGCTGATCGTTCACGCGGTCGTGCGCGAACCACTCGGGGCACATCCGTCGTATGTGCAAGGGTCGTACGATCGCGATAACGCCTTCTACCGCGAGTGGGACACCATCAGTCGCGACGCTGCTGCCACCGAGGCCTGGCTGCAAGAGTGGGTCTACGGCGTGCCAGATCGTGCGGCATATGTGGCGAAGTTCGGAGCCGACTATTTCACTCGCCTCACCCCAACCAGCGCCCCTTCTGGTTCGGTTGACTACGGAGATTATCGATGAGCGACCAGCGCCCCGCGAGCAAGAGTGAACTGATGGTGGTTGCGTCAGCACACGCCCTTGCCGGGAGGCGCGTCTGCTTCGTTGGGGTCGGCCTCCCAAACATCGCGGTGAATCTCGCGAAGCGCACCGTCGCGCCAGAGATGGAGTTGGTCTACGAGGCGGGCGTCTTTGGCGCAAATCCGGCGCGACTTCCGCTCTCTATTGGCGACCCGACGATCGTGACCGGTTCCACCGCCACCGTATCGATGCACGACCTCTTTGGCCTCTATCTGCAGGGGGGCCGTATCGATGTGGGCTTCCTCGGCGGCGCGCAGATCGATCGCTTCGGCAATCTGAACACGACGGTCATTGGCGACTACGCGGCGCCGAAGACGCGCCTCCCAGGGTCCGGCGGGGCGTGCGAGATCGCCATCAATGCCAAGGAGATTCTCGTGATCATGCGCCAGAGCACCCGCAGCTTTGTAAAAGAGCTCGATTTCCGTACCTCTCCGGGAAACCTTGGCGGTGCTGCGGCTGCGGCGAAGACGCGCGCAGCCCAAGGATGGGGCGGCAGTGGCCCATCGGGTGTGATCACCGATCTTGGAGTCTACGGATTTGATCACGATGGCGAGATGGCGCTGCGTAGTTTGCATCCGTGCGCGACGCTCGATGAGGTTCGCGCCTCTATCGGCTGGGAGATCCGTGTCCCCCAAAACGTTCCCCTTACGCCGACGCCAACTGCTGAAGAGTTGCGTTTGATTCGCGAAGAGCTTGATCCGACCGGTGCGTACGTTTCGTGAGTAGCGGAAAGATCTTCAGTCGGGGTGGTTCAACGCTCCCCATCGCCGCATCAGGTGATGGTGCCTACATCACCGATGCGTCAGGTCGCCGATACCTTGACGCTGCCGGTGGTGCGATCGTCGTAGGGATTGGACACGGCCGACGCGCGGTCGCTGATGTAGCCGCCGCTCAAATGTCAAAGATCTCCTATGCGCACGGCAGCGCCTTCACCGCCGACGCACTCGACGCCTGGGCGAGTGAGATTGGCCCGCTCCTGCCGATGACCGATCCCTCGCTCTATCCCGTCTCCGGAGGCTCGGAGGCGGCGGAAACCGCGCTCAAGATGGTGCGCGCCTACTGGCTGGCGCAGGGCGAACCAGATCGCACCATTGTTGTCAGCCGATGGGGGAGCTATCACGGCAACACGCTCGGCGCACTCGACCTCTCCGGCCGCACCGGCCTACGCCGACCGTATGAGCCGTGGCTCGGGCGCTTTGAGCATGTCTCAGCCGCGTACTCGTACCGCGCAGGTCACGACGGAGCAAATGCCATTGCGAGCGGCGCGGAAGCTGTTGCCGAACTCGACGCGCTGCTGAACCGCGTTGGCCCAGGGCGTGTCGCCGCCTTCGTCGCCGAGCCGATCGCCGGCGCAACGCTCGCCGCCGCCGTCCCATCCGATGACTATTGGCCGGCGGTCAGCGCATGGTGTGCGCGCAACAAGGTGCTCCTCGTTGCCGACGAAGTGATGACTGGATTCGGGCGAACGGGAACTTGGTTCGGGTCGAACCACTGGTCGCTCCAGCCCGACATGCTGCTCGCCGCAAAGGGTGTGACCAGTGGCTACTGGCCGTTCGGCTTCGTTGCCGCAGCGAGCCACGTCGCCGAGCCGATCCTGGCGAGCGGCTTTGTCCATGGCTTTACCTACAGCCACTCCATCCCTGGGTCCGCCGTTGCACGCTCCGTGTTGAAGATTCTTCGTGACGAAAACCTGATCTCAGCATCGGCAACCCAAGGCGCTGCGTTGCGCGCAACTCTTCAGGCAGAGCTTGCCAACGATCCGTGGGTCGGTGATATTCGCGGGCGCGGACTTCTCCTCGGGATTGAACTCGTGGCCGACCGCGCCACTAAGGCCCCGCACGCGCGCGCTCAGCGCGTCACCGAGCGCATTCTGGCGCATGCCAAGAACGCGAGCGATCGAGGACTACTGCTCTATAGCGCGACTGGTCAGGCGAACGGCACGGACGGAGACCAGCTTGTCATTGGTCCGCCGTTTGTCATTGGCGAAGAAGAGATCGCGCACATCGCTCGCGAGACGGCCGCGGCGATCCGTGCCGTGCGAGACGAGAGGTAAGCCTTACGCGCTGATCGAGAGCGAGATCTCAACATTCCCCGCGAGAGCTGCGGAGATTGGGCAGCCACCCTTCGCGGCCTCAGCCAATTCGGAAAACTTCGCTGCATCAAGGCCAGGTACGTCTCCCGTCAAGGTCAGTGCAGATTTCGTGACGCGCCAACCCGCCTCAACCTTCTCAAAAGTGACGGTCGCGGAAACGTCTAGCCGGTTGGCGGGTGTGCTGTTGCGCGCAAGGCCGCCCGAGAGAGCCATGGCGAAGCAGGATGCGTGTGCAGCTGCCAGCAACTCTTCCGGCGACGTTGAACCTTGATGTGCCTCGGAGCGACGCGGCCAACTGACGGGGAGCGCGCCGATGGCGCCGCTCTCAAATGAGGTGATCGTCCCTGAGCCCTCGAGTAGAGAGCCGTTCCAGGTGGCCGTTGCCGTTCGTGTGGTCATGAGTGAGCCCCCTTTACTGCTTCACGCTGCCCGCAGCATCCCGAGCGGGATTCCGCGATACTACGCCTGTTGGGCGGTGCCGTCCCACTTCATTCAGCGAACAGAGGGGGTTCCATGTTTCTCCTGACCAAGCTCGCGGTCGCTCGACGCAGCGTGACCATCTTGATCGCGCTCGCCATCTTCGGCGGGGGCGTGGCGAGCTGGGGCAGCCTCAAACAGGAGCTGTTGCCCAATATCGACTTCCCGATCGTGACGATCATCGCCCCATACCCTGGAGCGGGCACGGCAGACGTGGCGGATCAGGTGGCCGCGCCAATCGAGGCGGCGGTCGCCTCAGTGGCTGGTGTGGAGTCCCTCAGATCCGTATCTACCACCGGGCTCGGCTTCGTCTCTGCGCAATTCGCGTACGGCAGTGACGTCAAGGAAATCCTACGCCAGATTCAATCAGCCATCGATAGCTCACGACTCCCCGCCGGAGTAACGCCCGTAGTTCGCAACTACAACATCAACTCCGCTGCGGTCGTGATCGCCACCCTCACCCCGAAAGGCGACACAACGCTCTCTGAGCTGGCCGCTATGGCGCAAAGCGAACTCATGCCTGCACTGCGGGGGACGAGCGGTATCTCGTCCGCTGACCTTTCGGGCGGCAGTGAGACGCAGGCCTACATTCAGCTTGACGGAGCGAAACTTGCCGCCTCGGGCGTCAGCATGTCGCAGGTCCAAGGACTGATCCAGGCGAACAATCTGACGTACCCAGGAGGACAGCTTCCAGTCGGCAGCACCCTTGTGCCAGTGTCGGCAACCGGTCGCTTCACCTCCGTCGCCGACCTAGAGAACCTCGTCGTTGGCGGTGGAGTGTCACCAACCGGCCAGCCCTACGCCGTGCTCCTGAAGGATGTTGCGACGGTATCGCTCGCCGAGGTGCACACGACCGGCTGGTCGGAGACGAACGGCACGCCTGGTTTGACCATCAGCGTCAGCAAGGCGGCAGACGCCAACACGGTGACAACAGCCCAAGATGCAATTGCTGCCATTGAGGAGTTCGCCGCCGCGCACCCAGCACAGGTGAAGCACTCCGTGGTCACCGATTCGTCAATCTTCATCATTGACTCGATAGAGGCGCTGGTGAAGGAGGGCGGCCTTGGCGCTGCGTTCGCAGTCCTTGTCATCTTCATCTTCCTGCTGAACTTGCGCTCCACCATCGTTGCTGCCGTGAGCATCCCGTTGAGCGTATTGGCGGCGATCATCCTCATGTCTACGACCGGAATCACGATCAATATCATGACCCTCGGCGGTCTCGCTGTCGCCGTTGGTCGCGTGGTTGACGACTCCATCGTGGTGCTCGAAAACATTTATCGGCACCGCAGCCAAGGCGAACCCATCGGCGAGGCGGTGCTGAACGGTACCCGTGAGGTCTCTTCAGCGATCACAAGTTCGACGATCACGACCATCGCGGTCTTCTTGCCGCTCGGTGTCGTCGGTGGACTGATCAGCCAGTTCTTCCTACCCTTCGCACTCACCGTCACCTACGCACTTTTGGCCTCGCTCGTCGTTGCCCTCACGGTCATTCCCGTGCTGGCGTACTTCTTGGTTAAGGTAAAGGGGAGTGCGGCAACGATTCCATACGCCGTTGACACGGATCGTGAAGACGTCTCCTTCTGGGGTCGCCTCTATCTGCCAGTGCTCGGGCTTGCGCTGCGACGACGCGCAACAAAGTTCGCCACGCTGCTGATCGCCTTCAGTCTCTTCCTCGGAGCAACGTCACTCGCTGGCTCGATCCCGACCCAATTCTTGAACAGTGGGAGTGAGAAAGTCCTGACGGTAACGGTGAATCCGCCGCTGGGGACCTCAACGGAACGCGTCCTAACGCGTAGCCGCGCCGCATACGAGATCCTTGATGGCGACCCGCAGGTGGAGCTGGTAACCACCTCTATTCCGAGTGCGGATGCAACTGGGGCACAAACGTTAAGCGCAGCGATCACTGGTCGTGCACCAAACGCAGCGCGGATGACTGTCGTCTTGAGCCCCGACACCGATCTCGCTGACGCCAAGGCCCGATTGGGAGAATCGCTTGCAGGGGTCGGCACCCAAGGCTGGACCGTGACCGTTGAAGAGGTTGGCTTCTCCGCGGGGGCTAACGCGATCTCCGTGATCGTTACCGGAGAGTCTGCGGTCGAAGTGGAGGCCGCATCTGACCTGCTGGTGAAAACGCTCGCCAAGAACAACGACCTTGCGAATGTGAAGAGCGACCTGGTTAAGGCGGGCCGACAAATTGAGATCACCGTGAACCCCTCGGCGGCGGCATTGGCTGGCCTAACGACGGCACAGGTAGCTGGCGAAGTACGCAATCTACTTGTCGGCGCCCAGCTTGGGCAGATCACCGTCAACGGCGCAAAGGTCAACCTTTCACTAAAGATTGACAGCAGTGCCGTGAGCGATGTTCAGCAGCTTGGTGCGTACCTCGTCGGCAGCCCGCGTCAAGTGCCGCTCAGCAGCATCGCCACGATCGAGGATATCTCTGTGCCGTCGAGCATTACGCGCATCGACCAAGCCTTAGCCGCCAATGTGACAGGCGAGATCGCCGTTGCGGACACTGGGGCTGTTAACGCCGCCGTGAAGGTTGCGGTGACTGACCTGCAAGAGGCAGGGAAGTTGGACAAGGTCAACATTCGCTTGGCTGGCGTGACTGAGCAGCAGAATGAGTCATTCAGCGGCCTCTTCACCGCCATGGCCGTTGCCATCCTGCTCGTCTACCTGACGATGGTCTTGGTCTTCAACTCGCTGGTTGATCCACTGGTGATCATGTTCAGCCTGCCGCTCGCCATCATCGGCGCGTTCCCTGCGCTACTACTCACGAATCGGCCGATCGGAATTTCGGCCCTCATCGGATTCTTGATGCTGATCGGTATCGTGGTCACGAATGCCATCGTGCTGTTGGATCGCGTTGAGCAACTCCGCCACGAAGGTGTGCCAACGAAGGATGCGCTCTTGCGCGCTGGGGCAACGCGGGTTCGCCCAATCCTGATGACCGCTGTCGCGACGATCCTGGCGCTCCTACCGCTTGCCATGGGGCCAAGCGAAGGTTCGATCATCGCCGCTGAGCTGGGGACCGTCGTCATCGGCGGACTACTCTCGTCGACGCTGCTCACCCTCCTTGTGGTTCCAGTGGTGTACAGCTTGATCGACGGGCTAAAGGTTGGACTCTCGCGCGGCAGGGGGGCGAAGGCCGCCTAACCGAGGCGCCAAGGTAATCCTGATAGGATCAGTCAGGATTACCCCGCACACTCCAGCAGGGACGAGGAGGCGCCATGACCATCGCTAAGGAGACGGTTCGCGACGAACGGGAGCAGTACGCCTTCCACGACGACATCGCCTACCTCCGCGAGACGACAGCTGGGCTCACTGAGGCGACCGTTCGGGAGATCTCGGAGACCAAGGGTGAGCCAGAGTGGATGCTTGCGTACCGACTACGCGCCTTCAAGCACTTTGAAGCCCGAGCCATGCCGATGTGGGGCGGCGATCTGACCAAGCTCGACTTCTCCAAGATCGTCTACTACCGCAAACCATCGGAGCGGGAAGAGAAGTCTTGGGATGACGTCCCCGACCAGATCAAAAAGACCTTCGAGCGACTAGGTATCCCCGAGGCCGAGCGGAAGTTCCTCTCCGGCGTCGGAGCGCAATACGACTCCGAGGTTGTCTATCACTCTGTTCGTGAAGACCTTGAGAAGCTTGGGGTCGTCTTCATGGGGACTGACCAAGGGATGAAGGAGTATCCGGAGATCTTCAAGAAGTACTTCGGAACCGTGGTGCCCGCTGAAGATAACAAGTTTGCCGCTCTTAACTCTGCGGTCTGGTCGGGCGGCTCGTTCGTCTACGTACCGAAGGGGGTTGAAGTTCCTCTCCCCCTTCAGGCGTACTTCCGAATCAATGGTCAGAACACGGGTCAGTTTGAGCGAACGCTGATCGTGGTTGATGAGGGCGCTAGCCTGCACTACATCGAAGGATGCACCGCCCCGAATTGGGCGACAGATTCGCTCCACGTCGCCGTCGTTGAGGTGATCGCACTCCCCGGTGCAAAAGTTCGCTACACCACGATCCAGAATTGGTCGAACGATGTGTATAACCTCGTGACGAAGCGCGCGCACGCCCATGCTGGTGCCACCGTGGAATGGATTGATGCCAACACAGGCGCGCAGCTGACCATGAAGTATCCCGGCATCTACCTTCTTGGTGAAAAGGCACACGCAGAGATCGTTTCGGTGGCAGTTGCCTCGAAGGGTCAACATCAGGACACGGGAGCAAAGGCGGTGCACCTCGCGGCCAACACCACCAGTCGAATTGTGGGCAAGTCTGTCTCAAAGGACGGCGGCGTCTCCACCTATCGTGGAACAGTACGCGTTGCTCCTGGGGCTACAGGCGTGACCACCAGCGTTCGGTGCGACGCCCTGATCTTGGACGAAGGGAGTCGCTCCGAGACCTATCCGTATATCGATATCCAAGAGGACGACACATCCATGAGCCATGAGGCCACCGTTGGACGAGTCTCAGACGATCAGATCTTCTATTTGATGAGTCGTGGCATGACAGAGAACGAGGCGACGAATCTTATTGTGCAAGGCTTCCTTGAAGTCTTCACCAAGGAGTTGCCGATGGAGTATGCGCTGGAGTTCAATCGCCTGATCCGGCTGGAGATGGAGGGAGCCCTCGGGTGACCCGTCGCGGCCTCGCAGATCTCCCACTGGCATGGGCCACCGCCGAGATGATCGCATCATTGAGCCCTGGCGGTTCTGGACTGGCGGAACGATCGACAGCGCTCGCAGCATTTCACTCGTTGCCCACCGAATCGAACCTGCTCTTCACTGGATATGTTGATCTTCGCGGCGCGGAGATTGAGCAGGCCGCGCCATCGGCAGTCGATTCGGCGGTTCGTACGCTCGAAGGTGCGGCACTGCCCGACGGGGCCGCAGCGCTGATCGAGGTTTCCGTGTCTGGCGTCGCCGCTCTCCTCGGAGATGAGGCGCGTGCCGCGGGGCTGGTCGTTACGGCGCTCCCCCAAGCAACCCCCCTCATTGGCGCGACAGAGGACCGAAGTGCGGCACTCATTGGTGCACTGTGGAATACGGGTGTCGTAATCGCGCTCGCATCTGGACGGTTGAACGCCCCGATCATCGTGCGCGTCGTAGCACCCGACGCTGGCTCGTCACTCATCACGCGCCTCGCGGTTCAGCTTGGCGATGGTGCGCAGGCGTCAATCGTCGAAGAGATCAGCGGCAGCCCAGCGGCGCCGGGCGCGGCGACCTCGCTGCTCGCCATGAGCAGTGAAGTCACCCTTGGGGACCGTGCGACCTTGGCACTCTCGTCGATTCAAGACCTACCTGAGGACCGCGCCTATCTCACTGTGCGCCGTCACACCTTCGGGGAGGGGGCGCAGCTTCAGATCGCTGTCGCCCAGGTCGGCGCGCGACTGGTGCGCGGACGAATTGATCACCTCCTGCAGGGTGACGGATCTGGTGTGCGACAGGTTGAAGTGGTCTTCGGAGCGGGCGATCAGCTACACGATCTCACCACGTATAGCGTGCACTCCGGCCAGAAGACGGTGGGCGACCTCTTGGCAAAGGGGGTCTTCGCAGGGAACGCCCGCGGCTACATCAAGGGCGTGACAACAATACCTCGGAGCGGACGTGGCACGAACTCTTATCTCGGTGAGTTCGGCATGCTCCTTTCGAAGACAGCCCGGAGCGTGGCGATACCCTCACTGTGGATTGACCAGCCCGACTGCGAGCGCGCTGCCCACGGTAGTTCTGTTGGCCCCATTGATCCGGCGCAGATCTTCTACCTGCGATCGCGCGGCCTGACGGATGCTGAGGCACGTCGAACGATCGTGATGGGCTTCCTAGAGCCAGTTGTTGCAGCCCTGCCACTCGAAGCTGAAGCCGATCGGCTGCGTGACGTATTGGCGGCAAAGTTAGACACTGCACTCGCAACGTTGCCAGCCACCGTCGCCTCCTGAGCCCTGAGCATGCCCAGTGAGCGACTCTTTCCAGCCGCTGAACTTCCCGATGGCACGATGCGCCTCGCGTGGCCAGGTGGTGTGGCGATCCTTGTCGTGAATCGTGGCGGTACGTTGCACGCCGTTGATGGCGTATGCACGCATGAGTACTGCGAGCTTGATCGTGGGTTTCTCTCACCTGCGCTCGCGGCGCGACCTACCGTCACCTGCCCGCTGCACCTGTCACGCTTTGACCTTGAGAGCGGTCAGCCCCTTGATCCGCCTGCCGACGCCCCACTCGGCGTACATTCAGTCACCGTTGACGAACAGGGCTGGGTGGTGCTTCTGACCTAGCCCGCCGCTGCGCGCTACGATTGGAGCGGCGCGCCCGTTGCGCAAGAGGGGGTCCAATGCAAGAGATCAAAGACCGTGCTGCGAGCCTCGCCGGCCTCGCCCTTGAGCGCGACGCCATCTTCCTCTATGACGCGCTCGCTAAGATCGAGAAAGACCCTGCTCGCCGAAGTGCGTTTGAGCGAATTGCGACCAGCGAACGCCGACATGCTGCGATCTGGGAGGCGAAACTTCTCAGCCTCGGAGAGAGCGTGCCCGCGGCCCCGCGTCCCAGTTGGCGCGTGCGTCAGATCACTCTCTTGGCTCGGCTCTTTGGAACGCGTGCAGTCAGCGACATGGTGAAGGCGCTGGAAGGCTACGAAGAGGAGGTCTACGGTGCACACGGGGATGTTCCGGAAGTCTCGGACATCGCCGCTGATGAGGCGAAGCACGCTGACATTTGGCGCGAGCTTGACGCTGGGAAGACTTCTGAAAACGGCGCGCGCGAAGGGTCTCACCGTGCGGCTCTCGTTGAGACAAAGGCGCGCGAACCATGGCACCGCGCTGGCAACAGCGGCACCCTGCGGGCCACGATCTTCGGCGTTTCCGACGGGCTCGTATCCAACGCAGCCCTCGTGATGGGAATCGCTGGTGCAACGACAGCCACGGGCCAGGGTGGATTCGTGGTGCTGGCCGGAGTAGCCGGCCTGTTGGCCGGCGCATTCAGTATGGCTGCTGGCGAATACGTATCCATGCGAAGTCAGACGGAGCTCCTTGAGCGTCAGATTGAATTGGAGCGCGCTGAGCTTGAGGCTACGCCAGAGGAGGAGGAGCGTGAGATCGCGGCGATGTATCACGCACGCGGATTCCCCGACGAAGAGGCGCTCGCAATCGCGAAGCGACTCATGGCAGATCCAGCGATTGCGCTAGAGACGCTCGTCCGCGAGGAGCTCGGACTTGATCCCGAAGAGCTCGGCTCTCCGTGGGGAGCTGCAATCGGCTCATTTGTGGCGTTTGCGATCGGCGCACTGATTCCACTCCTTCCGTTCGTCGTCTTAAGTGGAAACATGGCGCTGCTCGGCAGCATTGCCGTGACCGCTCTTGCCCTGTTTAGCGTGGGTGCGGCGGTGAGCCTCTTGACGGGGAAGTCGGCCATTTACACGGGGCTGCGCCAACTGGGCATCGGTGCTGCGGCGGCCGCAATTACGTATGCCGTCGGCTCGCTGATCGGAGTAAACGTCTAGATGTTGCCGCTCCCGCCCGACTCGGTGCTCTTGACGGTTGGTCCGCTCGCAATCCGCTGGTACGGACTGCTCTATGCCGTCGGACTCTTGGTCGCCTACAGATTTATGGTGCGGGAGGCGCGTCGCCGCAAACTCAACGAGAGACTGATTCTCGATGGACTCATCATCATCTCTATCGCAGCACTGGCTGGTGGGCGCCTCTATCACGTGATCGATGCGTGGGATCGGCTCTATGCCGCCAATCCCCTCTCAGCCATCCTCCCGCCATACGAGGGGCTGGGAGCCCCTGGCGGCCTGATCACGGGGACGATCGCGCTGGTTGTCATCTTGCGACGTTGGCGGCAGGAGCCGTGGGGGTGGGTTGATGTTGCGGGACCAGCGATCTTGGTCATGCAGGCGATCGCACGATGGGGGAACTGGTTCAATCAGGAGCTGTACGGCGCGCCAACCGACCTGCCATGGGGCCTTGCGATTGACTGTGCCCACCGAGCTGTCAGCGTCTCGTGCGCGACGTTGGGTGAAAGCGCGCGGTTTCACCCCCTCTTTCTCTACGAATCACTCTCCGGACTTGCAGGCGCCCTGATCCTCCCAGCCCTCGGCCAGCGTCTCAAGGGGCGCCTCCTTCCAGGAATGATTGGGCTCGGCGCGGTGGCGTGGTACAGCGTTACGAGGCTCGCCCTTGAAGGCTTGCGCTTAGAGAACTGGAGGGTTGGCGGAATCGCAACCGCCTACCTCGTAATGGGGGGAGTTCTCCTGATCACACTCGCCGTGGCGTTCATTCGACTTCGCACCCTCACCCCGACGAAGAAGCGACGCCAGCGGTAGGATCAACTTGCGCGGCGGACCCGCCGCAAGAGGAGGACGAATGGCAGCGCTTCAGCGACGAAAAGTGACAGTGATCGGAGCCGGCAACGTCGGAGCAACCACAGCTCAACGGATCGCCGAGTCCGGCCTTGCTGACGTGGTCCTCATCGACATTGTGGAGGGGCTCCCGCAAGGGAAGGGCCTTGACTTGGCCGAAGCGGCACCAGTCGTCGGTCACGACGCTCGAATCGTGGGCACCAACAACTACGACGACACCGCAAACTCCGATGTGATCGTCGTGACCAGCGGGATCGCTCGAAAACCTGGCATGAGTCGAGATGACCTTCTCAACACCAACGCAGGAATTGTGCGCAGCGTGGTAACCGAATCCGCCAAGCGTTCCCCCGACGCGATTATCGTGGTGGTGACGAATCCCCTTGATGCCATGTGCCACGTGGCGTTGAAGGCCTCAGGCTTTCCAAAACATCGGGTGATCGGCATGGCTGGCACACTCGACTCTGCTCGGTACCGAACCTTTATTGCCGCCGAGGCTGGCGTAAGCGTTGAGGATGTGCGCGCCTTCGTGTTGGGCGGGCACGGCGATACGATGGTGCCACTCCCGCGCTACTCGTCCATCGGCGGGATCCCGTTGCCAGAGTTCCTTTCGGCGGAGCGCATCGAGGCGATCGTGAAGCGAACTCGAAGCGGTGGCGCCGAGATCGTTGAGCTTCTCAAAACTGGCTCTGCCTATTACGCACCCGCCGCCGCCACCTTCGAGGTCGTTGAGAGCATCCTCCTTGACCGCCGCCGATTAATCCCGTGCGCCGCACTCCTTGAGGGTGAATACGGCATCAGCGGGCTCTACGTTGGCGTCCCGATCGTCCTTGGGGCGAGCGGGATTGAGAAGATCGTCGAGATCACTTTGACGGTGGATGAGGCCGCCGCCTTCAGGCGCTCGGCTGATGCCGTGAAGGAGCTCGTCGACCTACTGTAGGCTCCATCGCGCGCTAGAACCAACGCGCGGTGATGACCTTCTTCGTGGTGTAGAACTCCACTCCGTCGCGCCCGGTCGCGTGCAGGTCACCGAAGAAACTCTTTCGACGACCGCTGAACGGAAAGAAGGCCATTGGGGCGGCGACACCAACATTGACGCCAAGCATCCCTGAGGTTGCCTTGCGCTTGAACTCGCGCGCTGCGCTACCCGAGGCGGTGTACAAGCTTGCGGCATTGCCATAATCGTTGGTCTCAGCCATGAGGCGGAGCGCCTCTTCCAAATCCTTCGCATACAACACGGAGAGGACTGGACCGAACACCTCTTCGCGTGCGAGCGGCGAGGTCGCGGAGATCTCAAGGAGGGTCGGCCCAACGAAGTAGCCCTGTGCTGGTCCTGTGCCGCGACCATCTCGCAGCATCGTGGCGCCAGCAGCAACCCCTTGGTCGACAAGAGTGTGGATGCGCTCACGTGCCTCGCTGCGGATGACTGGGCCGAGAGAGATACCAGCATCGAGTCCAAAGCCCATCGTGATGGTGTCGGCATGCTCCAGTAGTCGCGGCAGTAGTCGGTCGCGTGCCTGGCCCACAAGTGTGAGGACAGAACCTGCGAGACAGCGTTGTCCAGCATTACCGAAGGCCGACTCAGCGATGTTTGGCACGCTCTGATCAAGGACTGCATCGGGCATCGCGATGATGTGATTCTTCGCTCCGCCGAGAGCCTGCACTCGCTTGCCACTCTTTGCCGCGGTCTCATACACGATTCGCGCGACGCGCTCGGATCCTACGAAGCTGACGGCATCGACCCCAGGGTTCGTGATCAGCCCAGTGACGGTCTCGACTGCACCGTGCACGAGCCCGACCACGCCGGCTGGAATGCCAACCTCTTCACACAGCTCAATGATTCGTTGGGATGAGAGTGGGGTGCGCTCGGATGGCTTCAAGATAAACGTGTTGCCGCAGGCGATGGCGAGCGGGAGCATCCACATCGGGACCATGAAGGGGAAGTTGAACGGCGTAATGCCAGCAACGACGCCGACGGGGAAGCGGACCATCTCGGAGTCGATGCCACGCGACACCTGGTCGAGGTTTTGGCCCATGAGCAGCGTTGGCGCACCACAGGCGAAATCAACAACTTCAATGCCGCGGCGAACCTCTCCTGTAGCGTCGCTGAGGACCTTGCCGTTTTCGGTGGTGACGAGCTTCGCGAGCGCCTCACGGTTGTCGAGCATTGCCTCGCGCAGCTTGAAGAGATAGCCGGCGCGCTCGGGCGGCGGCATCTCGCCCCACTCCTGGGCAGCGGCACGTGCGGCATCAACGGCCGCTTGTACATCTGCTGCGGAGGAGAGGGGTACATAGGCGAGGGGGGCTTCAGTCGCAGGGTTAGGCACCACCAGTCGCTCACTCGACGCCGAGGCGACCCAGCCCCCGTTGATGTAATTCTTGAGCGTGGCTGGGGCGCTCTGCGCGGCGAGGCTTTCAATAGTCGTTGCCATGGCGCGATTCTCGCCGATTGCTGGCCGTCACGCCGACCACGGCGCGATTGTCTCGCTCCACGCACCTTCGGAAGGGGGGTATCCTCACCCTCACGGCGGCGCATCAGCGCCCAACAATCGGAGGGACCATGAGCGCAGATCAGCGAACTCCACTGAGCGGACCAGAGATGGTCGCCCTCTCAAAGCGCCACACCATGACCGAATGGTCGGCGCAAGCCGCCGCGAATCCAATCCCAATAGCTCGGGCAAAAGGCTCCTGGTTCTGGACCCCGGAGGGGGAGAAGTTCCTTGATTTCAACAGCCAGTTGATGTGCACCAATATCGGCCACGGGGATGAGCGCGTCCTGAGGGCGATCACGGAGCAGGCTGCGACCTTGGCCTACGCCAATCCATTTATGGCAACAGAGCCACGCGCCCGACTGGGCGCAAAGCTGGCCGAGATCTGCCCAGGAGATATTGACGCCTTCTTCTTCACGAATGGCGGTGCGGAGGCAGTCGAGAATGCGTTTCGCATCGCACGCCTCTTCACGGGCCGAC
Organism: Candidatus Aquidulcis sp.; assembly: GCA_009919005.1. Taxonomy (GTDB): domain Bacteria; phylum Chloroflexota; class Limnocylindria; order Limnocylindrales; family Limnocylindraceae; genus Limnocylindrus. The sequence continues at coordinate 36,587 of RGCW01000005.1, forward strand.
ACAAGATTGCCGCGCGCTATCGCTCGTACCATGGAGGCACCTCTGGTGCGCTGAGCGCGACTGGCGAGCCGCGTCGGTGGTTTGCAGAGCCAGGGATGCCTGGCATCTTCCGTATCCCTGACTTCCACGAATACGGTGCAGCCGAACCTCGCCCAGCCGCAGAGGTACTCGCTGAGACCGAGAAGATCATCAAGTTTGAGGGCCCACAAACGGTTGCGGCAATCATTGTGGAGTCAGTCGTTGGCACCAACGGCATCTTGATCCCGCCCGATGGCTATATGCAGGGGCTGCGCGACCTGTGTGACCGCCATGGGATTCTGCTCATTGCTGATGAAGTGATGGCGGGGTTTGGCCGAACGGGGAAGTGGTTCGCGATTGATCACTCTGGCGTAGTGCCCGACATGATCACAATGGCCAAAGGGTTAACGAGCGCCTACGTTCAACTTGGAGCGCTCGGGATGCGCCGAAAGATCGCCGATCACTTCGCCGAGAAGGTCTTTGGCGGGGGTCTGACGTACAACAGCCACCCACTTGCCTGTGCCACCGCATTGGCGACGATTGGAGTCTATGAAGAGGATGACCTGATCAGCCGTGCCGCATCGATGGGGAAGACGCTCCGTGCGCACCACGAACGCATGAAGGAGAAGCACCCGTGTGTTGGGCCGATCCGCAACATCGGGCTGTTCGGCATCATTGAACTGGTCCGCGATCCGAAGACCCAAGAGCCGATCGCAGCGTTCAATACAGCCGCACCAGAGATGGCGACGCTCGGCGCCTTCTTCCGCAAGAACGGTCTCTATACCATCGTGCGATGGAATGGATTCTTCACGAATCCGCCGCTCATTATCACCAACGAAGAGCTTGACTTTGCGTTTGACGTGATTGATCGTGGTCTGACTGAGGTTGACAAGACCCTCGGACTGGTATGAACGAAGCTCGCGTTGGCGAAGGGGCGCCACCACCGGTGATCACGGTGGTGCAGCGCGGCCAGATCACCGAGGCGGCCCATCGAGGTGACGTGGCTGTTGTAGGTGTAGGAGGGCATCTAGCGGCGAGCGTCGGAGAACCAGATCGGCTGGTCTCGTTGCGGAGCTCGGTGAAGCCGTTCACGGCCGTGGCCGTCTTGGCGGCTGCAACCGACGCTGGGCTCGCGCTCGATGACGAGATGATCGCCCTCGCTTCGGCGAGCCACGCCGGCGCCGACGAGCACCTTGCGGTGGCGCGCCGCATGATTGAGGCGTTCAATTTAGATCCAGCGCTCCTGGTCCATGGCCGACCGTCGAGCGGACGTGGCGGGAGCGCGGATCTGCTTGCACACATGTGCTCGGGGCAACATCTGTCACTGCTGATCTTGGCCAAGGCACGCGGATTTGACCCGAACGGATATTCGGAGTTTGACCACCCGGTGCAACGCGAGTTGCGCAACGTGGTCGGCGAACTCCTCGGTGTTGATGTTCATGCTGCCCCGTGGGGGATGGATGGATGTGCCATACCTACCTCTGCGGTACCTCTGCGCGTTGCTGCAGAGGGGGCGCGTCGCTGGGCAGCACCCCACGATCCCCTCGTCCCTGAGCGGTACCGTGGGCTGCTCGAGCGAGTTCGCATTGCTGCGATCAAGAACCCACGTCTTATCTCTGGGGCTGGCCTGTTGGACACCGATCTGATCCGTGGTGGTCAAGGTGACGTGGTTGCGAAGCAGGGGGCAGAGGGACTGTGCCTCGTTGGCCTGCCTGGACATGGCATCGCCGTGCGCACCGAAGACGGCGATGCCGCCGCCCGATCGGGACGCGTGGCGACTGTCACTGTCCTCGCCGCGATTGGTGCGTCTGTGGCCGCCACACCGGCGCTTGATTCGCATCGTGTGGTGAAGCTTGCCGATCCGCGTGGGGGTGCTGCGCTCGCCTCGGTACTCCCAGGCGCATCACTCACCTCGCTGACGGTCAGGTAAGCCGTGCCTCCGGCGACGATGCGCCGCGAAGAGGCGTGGCGTGTACTCGGCCTCGCCGCTCAGCCATCTGTTCGTGACGTGAAACTCGCCTTTCGTCGACTTGCGAAATCGACTCATCCAGACCTGATCGGCGGCGTCAGGACCCCCGCGCAATTCGCGCGACTCACCGAGGCGTATGAGGTTGCCCTCGCCGATGCCGTCGCGGCGGGTCGACTCGGTACGCCACGCCGCGAGATGCCCCCAGCTCGCCCCACACCGGTGATGCGCCAGTCCGAGCAAGCCCCTCGACAGGCGACTGCTTCGGAGGCGATACCGCGGGCACGCCCGGGTTCAACAACGTATGACGGTGCAACGGAAGAGGAGCCTTTCTGGAACGGCGCTGCGTGGGTGGGTGCTGACTCGGGGACATACTGGACGGTGAATCCGCGCGAATATGCCGATCCTCGTAAGCATGGGCCGGAGTATCGTGCGCGTGGGCGACGCCCGGTGCGTCGCACGCCGCGCGGGCGGATGACGTCAGAACCCGTTACCGAGGAAGTGCCAACCGCGGTAGCGACGTCGGGGAGCGTCGCTCGGTCAACTTCGCTCATGGTTGGCGCCGTCTCACTCGCTCTGATCGCGGTGCTCGTGAGTGGCTCTCTCCGCCTCCTCGCCGCAGGCGTCCTCTGTGCACTTCTCGCGTTTGCTGTCCTGCGAGGACGTCACAGGTAGGATTAGGCCTATGGTGACGACACGGCGAGCAGCTCTAACTTCAGCGGCGCAGGAGTACCTCCTCGCCTTTCGCTCCCACGGTGATGAGGCGGGGGTCACCCCATCGCTTATCGCTAAGGATCTTGCTGTAAGCAAGCAGGCCGCCGCGGAGATGTTTCGTCGACTCGCAGATGATCGGCTGATCGCCCCCTGCAGTGGACATGCCCGACTCTGGAGATTGACGGCGTCGGGCGAGAGCGCCGCCGATGCGGTCTTCCGTCGGCATGCACTACTAGAGTGGCTGTTGACGAGTGTCATCGGCATGCCATGGGCGGCGGCCGACGTCGAGGCGCGTCGCCTGCACGCTGCAATCTCGCCCGAGTTCGAGACTCGGCTCGATGATCTGATCGGCCATCCGCAGACCTGCCCACACGGAAATCCGATCGACCGTGCCACCGAATCGCGACGCCCGAAAGGGGAGCCGCTCGCAGCGCTCGAGGCGGGGGAGGCGGCGACGATCTATCGCGTTACCGAGGCGGCTGAGGCCGATGCGGCGCTCCTCAGTTATCTCGAGGCGCGTGGGCTGGTTCCGGGTGCGAAGATCACGGTCCTCTCGCGGAGTGCCTCACTTGATTCACTCACCCTTGATGGGCCGATCGGACGTGCCTCGCTCGGGCTGCGCCCAGCTGGGCTCGTGCATGTCTTACGAGGCTCCGCAGATGCTGCGCTCTTCCACCAGATTCCGTTGCGCCGATGAGTGGCGATGTGAGAGTTCGCATCGCGCCGAGCCCAACGGGGCCGTTCCACATTGGAACGGCGCGGACCGCGCTCTTCAATCTGCTCTTTGCGCGTCGCCACGGCGGCACCTACATCGTCCGCGTGGAAGACACCGACACGGCACGATCTACCAAAGACTTTGAGGCGGATATCTTGGCAGGGCTCGCATGGCTTGGCCTTGGGGCCGATGAGGGCGTTGTGGCGGAGGGAGAGCGAGGCGATCACGGCCCGTATCGTCAATCTGAGCGCAGTGCGCGGTACGCCGCCGTCGCGGATGAGCTTCGCGCAAAAGGGCTGACCTATCCCTGCTTCTGCACCCCCGGCGACCTTGACGCCGAACGAAAGGCTCGAGAGGCCGCGAAACTTGCGCCGCGATATTCCGGGCGCTGTGCCTCGATCCCACCCGAAACGGCGGCTGCGCGCATTGCAGCCGGAGAGCCAGCGGCCTTGCGCTTCCGGATTAACCCAGGGGTAGTGGTAATTGACGATCTCGTTCGCGGGCGCGTTGAGATTAATACTGAGGCGCTGGGCGGTGACCTCGTGATCCTTCGCGCCGATGGGACACCGCTCTATCACTTCACTGTTGTTGTTGACGATGCCGACATGGGAATCACTCACGTCATCCGCGGTGAGGATCATCTTTCAAATACGCCGAAACACATCCTCCTCTTTGAAGCACTCGGCGTTCCAGTGCCAAAGTTTGCTCACTTGCCGCTCATCTTGAATCCCGATCGCACGAAGATGAGCAAGCGCAAGAGTCAAACCGCCTTAGCCGACTATCGCGCTGAGGGCTTCCTCGTAGAAGCGTTGGTAAACTTTCTTGCACTTCTCGGCTGGTCAACGGGGAGCGAAGATGAGGTTCTCTCCATTGATGAACTACAGCAGCGTTTTGATCTTGATCACGTGCAGAAGGCAGGCGCGGTATTTGATCGCACCCGCCTTGAATGGCTTAACGGTCAATGGATCAGGCGTTTGAGCAGCGAGGAGCTACTCATTCGACTCCGCCCCTTCTACGAGAGCGCCGCAGCGAGCGGAGCGTTGCAACGCCCCGCTACTGATGCTGAGATCGTCAAGGTAATCCCGCTGATCCGGGATCGGATTCCGCTCCTCGCCTCCGCGGTCACGCTTACAGATTTTCTCTTTGCGATAGCCATTGAACATGACCGAGCTGCCCTTGTGCCAAAACGGTGGGATGCGGCAACCACCCTACGGGCGCTTGAGGCGGCGCGCCCGCTGATCGCTGCGGCGATCGGGGAGGGTGATCTACCGCTGCTTGACGCCGAGGACCCCCTTGAGGCACAGCTCCGAGCACTCGCCGAGACATCGGGCTGGAAGTCTGGTGACTTGTTCATGGCGTTGCGGGTTGCGGTGACTGGTCGAACTGCCACACCACCACTCTTTGACAGCATGCGCCTCCTCGGCCGTACGCGCGTGCTCGCCAACTTAGACGCGGCGGCCGCTCTCGTGCGCGGCAACTAGTGTTTACACGTTGATTACACCGAACCTGCACAGTGATGTGGTGTGTGAACGACCGATGAAGATTCTGCTGATCGAGGATGAACGTGCGCTGCGAGAAGCTCTCGCTGAAGCGCTGGCGGGCGAGGGTTTCGTAGTCGTACAAGCCGAGACTGGGGCAGCCGGCCTCGCCGCGTTCCGCGCTGCTCCCCCCGACCTGATCCTCCTCGATCTGATGCTTCCAGAGATGGGAGGAATCGAAGTCTGTCGATCTATCCGCATGGAGTCTCGCGTGCCGATCATTATGGTGACGGCCAAGGCCTCGGAGGCAGACCGCATCAGCGGTCTCGACCTTGGCGCGGATGACTATGTCACCAAGCCGTTCTCTTCGCGCGAGCTAATCGCTCGAATTAGGGCGGTGATGCGCCGCGCGGAGTTAGGGGCGAACACGCCGGCACTAGGAGCCCGGCTCCGCATTGCCGAGGCCGAGGTGGACCTCGAGGGTCAGCGAGTCCTTCGCAACGGCGTGGCGGTTCACCTTAAGCCGAAGGCTTTCCAATTGTTGGCATTCCTCATCGAGAACGCGGGTCGCGTCTATACCCGTGAGCAGCTCCTCGACAAGGTGTGGGGCTATGACTATGCCGGTGAAACGCGCACGGTGGATGTTCATATGCACGCCCTCCGACAAGCTATGGAGGCGATCCCCGCTAAGCCCGTGGCCCTGCAGACGGTCCGCGGGATCGGCTACGTGCTGCGCCGTCCCGCCTAACCTACGCACCTCCTGAACGGGAGACCCGCTCGCGGGTAGGATTGTCGTCATGAGGATGAGCGAACTCTTCTTTACGAGCCTTAGGGAGGACCCTGCCGACGCGGAGATGCCTTCGCATCGGCTGCTGCTTCGCGCTGGATATATTCGGCCACTCGGGGCTGGCATCTACTCCCTCTTACCGTTGGGGATGCGCGTCAACATGCGCGTCACCCAAGTCATTCGCGAGGAGATGAACGCGATCGGCGCACAGGAGATGCTCATGCCAGTGGTCCATCCAGCGGATCTCTGGCGCGAGACAGGGCGCTACGATCAGATTGGACCCGAGATGGGTCGATTTAATGATCGCGGTGGTCGAGACATGGTCCTAGCGATGACCCATGAAGAGGTGGTCACCGACCTGCTGCGCAAGCTCATCAGTTCATGGCGTCAACTTCCGCAGCAGATGTATCACTTTCAAACGAAGTGGCGCGACGAACCACGGGCGCGCGGAGGACTGATTCGCGTCCGAGAGTTCACCATGAAGGACGCATATAGTGCCGATCGAGATGAGGCGGGGCTAGATCGCTCGTATCAGCTGTACTACCACGCCTACACTCGCATCTTCGCGCGTCTCGGCCTCAAAGCCATCGCCGTGGCGAGCGATGTTGGCATGATGGGCGGCTCGCTAGCTCACGAATTCATGGCCTTCAGCCCGTTTGGTGAAGATAGCCTCGTCCTATGCGATGGCTGCGGCGCAGCCGCAAATCGCCAAGTCGCTGCTGTACGCCGAGATCCTGGCCCCCTCGCCCCTGCGGAGCCGCTCAAGGAGATCGCAACGCCGGGCGCGTCAACGATTGAAGACCTTGCGACTCAACTGAGAGTACCGGCATCTATGTGCGCGAAGGCGGTCTTCTTTGCCGATCGCGATGGGCGGCTGATCGTTGCGATCGTACGGGGAGATGATGAAGTCGAGGAGACCAAGCTCACCAATGCGGCTGGGGCGCGCGACCTTCGGCCGGCACGCGAGGAGGAGATCCGTGCCGCGGGAATGGAGCCCGGATATGCATCTCCGATAGGTATCTCTGGCGCAGTGGTTGTTGTTGACAAGTTGGCCGCTGCGACAGCCAACATGGTCGCGGGTGCCAATAAGGCCGGATACCACTTCACTGGCGTGAATCTCGGTCGAGACTACGACGCAACGGTGGTCGCCGATATCGCATCGGCAAAGTCCGGAGATGCCTGCATCTCGTGTGGTGGGCCGCTGCGAATCGAGAATGGTATTGAGGTGGGGAATATCTTCAAACTGGGAACCCGTTACACGGGCGCCCTCGGCGCGACCTACGCTGATGAGGCGGGGGTCTCGCACCCGATCGTTATGGGCTCGTACGGGATCGGCGTGGGTCGGGCGGTCGCGTGCATCGCCGAAGCGCATCACGACGAGAAGGGTCTCGTTTGGCCGATTTCCGTTAGCCCATTTGACGCGCAAGTGGCGCTCCTTGGTGCCAACAAAGAGCCAAAGATCAGCGAGATCGCACATGCGCTTGAGGCCGAGGCAGAGGCCGCTGGCGTTGAGCTGCTCATCGATGACCGCACCGAATCTCCTGGTGTGAAGTTTGCCGATGCAGAGTTGATTGGAGCGCCGTGGGTGGTGACGATCTCCCCTCGATCGCTTGAGGCGGGAGGCGCCGAGATGACGCGAAGGTCAACGGGCGAGCGAACAATCGTTCCAGCTGATCAGGTGCTTGAGACGATCCGGGCTGCGCAGACGCGTGACCGAGAGGTTATTGAGAAGGAGTTACTCACCCTCGGCTACCCGCCACGCCATGCGGCGCGCGATCCGCATCCAGCGACCTGATGCCAGACGCAGTTATCGGCCTCGCGACAGTCCTCGCTTCTGCGGGCATCACGTACCTGATTGTTCGACGATTCACAGCGCACAATCTTGCGACGGAGTCCGATCGCGCCGCTCGTGAAAGTAGCCGGGCCGATATCGCCTGGGAGCGTGCGGATCGACGCGCCGAGCGGCTCAAGGCCCTTCTTGAGGCCACAGATGACGCGATCATTCGGGTGGGTTCCGATCTGGTAATCCGCGCCGCTAGTCCCGCCACGGGTGAGGTGCTGGCGCGAGGTGAGGTGCAGTTTCGCGGGATGCCGCTCATCGAAGCCACGGTAGATTTTCGCCTCGAAGAGCTAGCACGCAAGGCCGCCGCCGGCCAGGTGCACCGCGGCGAGATCGATATTCACGATGGTCGCCCAGGACACTCAGACGAGTCACGCTACGTAGCTGTTGTCGCTGCACCCGATGGCGATGGTGGGGCGTGGCTCCTTCTGCGTGATCTGACAGAAGTTCGTCGACTGCGCCAGATTCGAACTGAGTTCGTCGATAACCTCTCACATGAGCTGCGCACCCCGCTAACAACGATTCGACTCCTTGCCGAAACCATTGGCTCGGCGGCTTCAAAGGGAGACCTCTCTGGGGCGGCAAAGCGCAGCGCCCAGATCGAGGTAGAGGTGCTGCACCTGGTGCAGATGGCAGACGAGATGCTTGACCTTGCCACCCTCGAGGCGGGGGAGATCCCACTGCGCGTTGCGGGCTTTGATCTGATGGACCTGGCTGAGGAGGTTGCCCAGCGATTCGCGCCCGTCGCCGCACAGCACGGCGGCGGGATTGACGTTACAGGGACGGGCCCAATGATCTTCTCGGGGGATCGAGATCGGTTACGACAGGCCCTGGCCAACCTCGTCCACAACGCCGTCAAATACAGTCGGCCGGGTGGGCGGGTCTCGATCACTCTGGAGCGATTGGCCGATGGTCGCTCACAGATCGCTGTCGCTGATCGTGGCATCGGGATAGACCGCACCCACCTCTCGCGCATCTTTGAACGCTTCTATACGGTAGAGCGCGTCGATGGCGGAGCTGGCGCTGTAGGCGGCGGTGGAACCGGCCTTGGTCTTGCTATTGCCCGACATGCCGTGCTGCGCCACGGGGGCGAGATCACCGTCTCGTCTACGGTTGGTGTCGGAACGACCTTCACGATGACACTCCCCGCATCCGAGGGCGCCTTCTGACCCACTCCCAGAGTGCGATCGGCCGCGCCGCAGCGCTACTGAATCGACCGCTCCTGCTTGCTCATCGTGGCGCCCACAATGCCTCGATTCGCGAGAATAGTTTGGATGCGCTCGCCGCTGGAGTTCTGCAGTGTGATGGCCTTGAACTTGATGTGCGCTTCAGTTCTGATGGTGTCCCGGTGCTTGTACACGACGCCACTCTTGATCGGCTCTTCGGAGTGGCTGCACGAGTCAATGCACTCTCCGTTGGTGACCTAGAGCGAATTGGTGTGGCAACGCTGGCCGAGGCTCTTGCAGGCATTCCGCCCTCAACGCCAATCGATGTTGAACTCAAAGAGAGACCGTCAAGCGAGTTTTATGCAACGATCCTTGGCGCACGTGGCCCGCAGGCGAGTGGCATCGTGATCTCTAGCTTTGACCGTGAAACTTTGCGAGACATCCATCGCGACGCCCCTGGGTGGTCACGGTGGTTGAACGCTGAGACGATGCTGGAGGCCGAGGGGGCGGCACTTCTTGGTTGCACTGGCGTTGCAGTGGAGGTCGGCCTGTTGAGCGACGATGCGATCTCCGGTTGGCGAGCGGCGGGCCTTGAGGTTGCCGCATGGACCATCCGGGGGTGTGAGGGCGCCAGGTGGGCGGACGATCGGCGATTGGTGGCGCTCTGCGTTGAGGGGGAAGGAATTGTGGCCGCTCGGGCCGTCGCTCGTTAACGTTCTCCCTTTGGGGCGCGAAGTATGGCGGGGGGCATCACGGCAACGATGCGACCGCTCCCGGGGGTGAACGGAGCGTCGATATCGATGCGGATGAGAGACCCCTTCTCTACAGGTATCGTCGAGATACCGGTGAGTTCGGCGATCAGCGCTCCAAGGTGGGGCTGGTGACCAACGAGTAGCATCGAGCCTTGGCCCCGGTGGCCGAGGAGTTTGGTGACGTGCGACACAGGTGCTCCATCAAGCAGTCGCTCGTCGATCGTGGCCGTTGTCTCAAGGGCCGCCGCAATGACCGCACAGGTCTCTGTGCAGCGGCGAGCGGGGGAGGTCCGCAGGGAGCCAATGTGAGTCCCCGCGGTCACAAGCGCGGCGGCAAGGCGGGCCGCCTGCTTCACCCCTTTTGTGCTGAGCGGTCGTTCGCTATCGGGGCCGATCCACTCAGAGGGATCTCCTGCGTCGGCGTGTCGAACGATGTAGAGGCGCTTGGTCTCGTTCTGTGATGTGGCGTCGCGACTGCTCAAGGATTAAGGTCCTCAACCTCACCTGAGGCGAGATAGACGATGTCTTCAGCGATGTTCGTGGTGCGATCGCCGATGCGCTCCAGATAATGTGCGGCAAACAAGAGTCGCGTTCCGCGTGCCACATTTGACTTATCGGCCTCCATCAGTCGAGTGCACTCTTCAAACGATTGCCGATAGAGGGCATCGAGCTGGTCATCGCTCACGGCCACGGCGCGGGCGCGTGCAGGGTCTACATCAACAAGTGCCATCAGGATCCCGTGCAGTTGTGAGGCTGCCAATTCGCCAATCTCGGGTAGGTGCAGGTAGCGCTGCAGCGCAGGCTCTGGCGCGAGCTGTTCTGCGATCTTTGCGACGGAAGCGGCATGGTCACCGATGCGCTCTAACTCGTACACCACATGGTTCATCATGAGCAGGTTACGGAGGTCTCGAGCAACGGGACTTTGCGTGGCGATGGTTGTGGTGATGGCGGTGATCACCTCATGCTGCATCTCATTGATCTTTCGGTCACCGATGATCACGGCTCGAGCCTTTTCGGCGTTATGGGTGACTAGGGAATCAAGGGCGTCGCGGATCGCCGCCTCGGCCATGCTCCCCATCCGAACCACGGTCTCTTTGATACCCCGAAGCTCACGATCAAGTGGCTCGCGTGCCCCTTGGGGGGGCGCCGTAGCAGCGTCGCCCACCGTGCGGGCCAAGATCTCCTGGATCTCGCTCTCTATTCGCCCCTGGTCATCGGCAGCCATAGACCCTCCTGCTCGCTTCCTGAATTGACGTCAATCCTACCGCTCCAGGGCGACCAGGAGCGAATCGCCCTCTCGGTCTACGATGCGCGGATGATCAGAGGGGGTGGTTCACGGAGTGGTCGTGCGCTGACGTCGCCGTCCCCCATGGACCAGGAGAGCCCACGACGGCAACGCGGCCGTGTGGGGAGTTCTGGGGCCGGCGCCTCCACGGTCTGCGCGGTAGTCGACATCGGATCGAACTCGACCCATCTCTACGTTGCCGTCTCCGATGGCGTCCGACAGGAGCTCATCGCCGATGAGTCCGTCCCTATTGAACTTGGGCGTCTTGTAGAGCGCGAGCAGGAGATCGGCCGAAAGGCGACAGCGGCGGTACGCGATGCGCTTGCCGCATTCCGCCTTCGCGCAAAAACGCTCGGTGCCAACGAACTGTTCGTAGTCGCAACCGAGCCTTTGCGCCGGGCGCGAGACCAGAAGAGCGTGCTGCTGGCACTCCGTGACCCTGAAGGGGGCGTACCCGTGGTCTTGACCCATGAAGAGGAGGGACTCCTCACGGTCCTTGGGCTACACCATGGTCACGATCACTCAGTACCACAACTCGTGGTCGACATCGGTGGCGGTTCAACCGAAGCGGTTGAACTGCATCCCGGCCAAGCACCCCGTGCGTTCGGCGTCTCAGTTGGGTCAGCCCGACTGATGGCGCGAATCTCGTACCAAGATCCTCCACGCCCGCGTGAGTGGCAGGATCTACGCCGGCATGCGCAGATCGCCCTCGCAGATCTCACCGTTGCAGATGTCCACCGAATCATTCTGGTTGGCGGTACCGCCACCCGTCTTCTGAAGTTGGTCCCCGCAACGTTAATCAGCCGGACAATCCACCGAGATGATTTGAGCGCAATGGGCGAGCAACTTGTTACGTTCACGGCCAAAGAGATCGCAGACCGCTTTGCCGTCTCGCAGCGTCGTGCTCGGCTACTCCCCGCTGGCATCGCCATTGTGGAGGCGCTCCTGCAGCGCACCACTGCGCGATTGGTGACGGTTGACCGCGGCGGCATTCGTGAAGGGCTAGTCGTCGCCGTTGCACGTGCGGGCGGCGCCTGGCAGGAGGCGTTGCAGGCACTCGTCATGGAGACGCGAGCAGGCTCGCCGCGCTAGACCGAGACCCCCAGGAGACGAGCCGCGCGATCGGCCTTTGTCTCGCTCGTCGTCGTGATCCCGTGCTGCTTGACAAGCCATTCGCTCAGCAACTGTGCGGTGAGTTGACGTTCGTTCGGATCCACAGTGGGCACGTACTCAATCTCAAGTTCCGACCACCCGTGCTCGTCGCTGAGTGCCGGGGTGCTTGCACGCACCTGATCAACGCTCAGGAGAGCGATTTGCTGATCACGCCAGAACAGTGTCGCAGGGTGCCGCTCTTGTCGAAGGATCAGGGAGGTTTGAAGGTCACCCTGCGCGTGAGGAAGCTCCACACCTAGTCGCGAGAGCTCGGCGAGCAGGCTGGTGGGAATGGACTCATCGGGTTCGGCGGCCACCTCAATCTCGGTGCGCTCAAAGAGTGGTCCGCCTGCGATGCGACCAGTCGACTTGAGGGTATAGACCACGCCAGCGTGATCGGAGTGCCGTCGCCGTAGTCGGTGACCTGAGGCGGCGATCCGCCCACGGTCGTCAATGTATTCATCAATGAGATGCTGGGTTGGTTCGGGGGCGGAGAGGTGAAACACGTCGGGCAGTTGCGGTGCCACTGGATGCTCAAGCAGATACTTTAGTTCGCGTTCCATTGCGAGATTATCCATGAGCCTGGTTGACGGCCGCTGATCGCAACAGGTCAAACGACGAGCTCCCGGTGTCAGGGATTCGTACCCAGGCACCATCGGGACGAAGTTCCCAGGCGTTGGTGGTGTCGGCCAGCAACGCCGCAAGGATCGCCTCGGCCCGGCGACGGACCTCCTCGTTCTGAAGCGGGAAGAGGACTTCAACTCGTCGGTCGAGGTTACGCTCCATTAGGTCGGCACTTCCCGCGAAGATCTCAACTCCATCTGGCCCAGCAAATCGGTAGATACGACTGTGCTCAAGGTAGTCGCCGACGATGGAACGAATCCTGAGGCGGTCACCATGGCGGGATGGGTTGGGGAGAATGCCACACATGCCACGGACGATCAGGTTCACAGCCACGCCCACCTCAGCGGCCCGGTCGAGCTCATGGACAATCTGCGGATCAACGAGGGCATTGACCTTAATGGTGATGGAGGTTGCCGCGCCGCTACGTGCCTGTTCGGTGAGTCGTTGGATCCGCGCGGTGATCTCGCTCCGCAGATGCTGAGGTGCCACCAGGATGCGCTGGTATTCAGAGGATCGAGCTGCACCAGTCAGGAAGTTAAAGAGGAGTCCAACGTCGGCACCGAAGATCTCGTCGGTTGTGAAGAGGCCGATGTCTGTATACCCTCGCGCGGTCTTCGGATTGTAGTTTCCCGTAGAGAGGTGAACATATCGGCGTAGTATTGAGCCTTCACGACGGGCAATCAGGGTCGCCTTGCAGTGTGTCTTTAGCCCCATCACACCGTAGACCACGGTTGCGCCAGCCTCTTCAAGTCGCCGGGCCCATTCAATGTTTGCCGCTTCGTCAAAGCGCGCCTTCAACTCCACAAGGACGACGACCTCCTTTCCTGCTTGGGCGGCGCGAATCAGGTGCGTAGGGATACTTGAGGTGACGCCGGTGCGATACAGGGTCGACCGAATGGAGAGGACATAGGGATCATCGGCGGCCTGCGCGAAGAGCTGCTCCACACTCGCCTCAAAACTCTCATACGGATGGTGAACCAAGAGATCGCCCTCGGCGATGACCTGGAACATGTCATACCGCCCATGCTCGGGGGTGGGGTGGGCCGCAATTCGTT
>RGCW01000041.1 GCA_009919005.1 Candidatus Aquidulcis sp.
AGACGGCGCCCCACTCTTCCGCAACGCGCTTGCCCAGGCGGGCCTCGGCGCGCTGCCGTTCTACGGTGCTGACGGCATCTACGACGGCACGGGCGAAGGTTCATACATTGCAATCGCTGGTGCAAACGCTGAGAACAGCTTTGCATCGCAGGCTGCGATCGAGAACATTCCTGGCAAGGACGACTTCAACGTGAAGTTCAAGGCTGAGTTCGGCAAGGATGCCGAGGGTTACGCCTACGCTGGCTACGCCTGCGCTCAGATCATCGTCGAGGGCATTAAGGCCGCCGTTGCTGGTGGTGAAGTGACCCGCGAGACCGTTCGCGCCGCAGTTGTCGACAAGGGCACCGTCTTTGAGACGGTTCTTGGTTCGGTCAGCTTCGACGCGGTCGGCGATACGACCCAGCGCATCATCTCCCTCTACAAGGTTGAGGGTGGCGCTTGGAAGTTCGTTAAGGAGATCAATTACGGGAACTAATCCAGCCGCGTAGGGAGACCTACGCGCCTGGTTCAGGCACCGTGAGGGCCCCCATCACCCGCAAGGGTGGTGGGGGCCCCTCGTTTCCCCGCATCCCACTCGTCCCCCTTGCCGAATCCCCCTCTGGGCGGCACTATCTACGGAACGAACCTGTAGCCCGTCTGGGGTTGCGACTAAAGGGGGAGCATGGTCACAAGCAGCGCCACGACGGGTACCGCTCAACGGCTTGCTGCCGGTCTTCGCCTCCCGATTGGCATCGTGGCCTTCTTGGCGCTCTCCTTGGCGGTGCTTGGCATCGATCAGTTTGTGAACGCCCTCACCCTTGGCGCCATCTACGCCCTTGTGGCGCTTGGCTACACGATGGTGTACGGGATCATCGAGCTCATCAACTTTGCGCACGGCGATGTCTTCATGGTTGGCTCGTTCATCGCGCTATTCATCAGCAGCAGCCTGCTCGGCAATGACGGGAGCATCACCGACCTCCCACTCTTGGCGGGTAGTGTCCTGATCCTCTTCGCGCTGACGATCGGCATCATGGCGCTCGTTGGCGCGCTGATCGAACGCCTCGCCTACCGCCCGCTGCGACGCGCTCCAAAGCTGGCCCCACTCATTACCGCGATCGGCGTCAGTTTCATCTTGCAGAACATCATCCAGTTCTTCTTTGGGCCTACGATCGTCAGCGTTCCCCAGCTCGTCCCGATTGAGTGGTCAATTCAGGTTGCTGGCGCCAGGGTTCCGCTGCTCAACCTGTTTGTGATTGCCACATCGGTACTTCTGATGTTCGCCCTACAGCTGTTCATCTCCCGAACGCGCACGGGACGGGCAATGCGTACGACCTCTATGGATCGTGACGCCTCCTCGCTCATGGGCGTTGATATCAATCGCACGATCATGATCACCTTCCTGATCGGATCCGGCCTCGCAGGTGCTGCTGGCGTCGTGCACGGTCTCTACTACGGCAACACCACCTTTAGCCTCGGCTTCCAGTCAGGTTTGAAGGCCTTTACCGCCGCGGTGCTGGGCGGGATTGGCAACACTGCTGGCGCAGCGCTTGGTGGCTTCCTGATCGCCTTCGTTGAGGTTGGTGCGTCGGCCTTCGGGTACGGCCGCTGGGGTGGAGCCATCGTCTTCTCCCTCCTCGTAATCTTCTTGGTCTTCCGCCCAACGGGGCTGCTCGGCTCCCATACGGGTGACCGGGCATGAGCCGCATCGGCGAGGCGATCGGCGCACCGTTCGCGCCCGTTCGAACCTTCTTCCGCCGACATCGCAGCCTGGGGATCTTCGTTGGCGTTCTTCTGATCAGCATTGCCCTGCCGCTGATCACTCGCGTTCCGCCATTCGACGGCATTCAATCAACCAACGCGTGGGTGAACGCGTTCACGACCGCGGCGATCTACGCCATGCTGGCGATGGGGCTCAACGTGGTGATCGGGTTTGCCGGCCTCCTTGACCTTGGCTATGCAGCCTTCTTCGCCCTTGGCGGGTACACCTACGCGTTTGTCGCCTCGCCCTTTACCGGCGTCCACCTCCCCTTCTGGCCGATGCTGCTCGCCGGCGGCGTGGTGGGAGCTATCTTTGGCGTCCTCCTCGGCGCGCCGACACTTCGCCTCCGCGGCGATTACCTTGCGATCGTGACCTTAGGGTTCGGAGAGATCGTGCCGATCACCCTGATGAATGCCGATAAATTCACCGACGGCGTCAATGGCATCGGCGGTATCGATAAGCCGAACATTCCTGGAATCTTGCAGTTCACGCTGACCAACCCCTGGCCGATGTACGGGCTGGTGATCATGCTCTTCGCCTTGATCATGATCATGATCTATCGCCTTGAGGATTCACGACTCGGTCGAACCTGGGACGCGATTCGCGAGGATGAGCTCGCCGCCGAATCCTCTGGCGTCAACACCGTGATCGCCAAGCTCCAAGCGTTTGCAGTCGGCGCATCGATTGCGGGGATCGTTGGCGTGGTGAACGCCGCCAAGATCACCATCGTCACTCCGGATCAGTTCCGTTTTGCCGTCTCCATCAGCGCGCTCGCCGCTGTAGTGCTCGGCGGCATGGGCAACACCATTGGCGTGGCCACAGGCGCGTTCATCATCTATCTCTTCCAGAGCATCCTCCTCAAGCAACTGAACACCCTCGTGGAGAACTTCAACATCCCAGTGCTCAATCAGATCGATTTCTTGGAGTTCCAATACGTGCTCTACGGCATCGTGTTGGTGCTGATGATGTTGAAGCGCCCTCAGGGCATCTTCCCGGCGCATCGGCGCATGCGCGAGTTTGGACCCCTCAAGAGCGCGAAGCGAGGCTCGAAGTGAGCGCCGCAAAGGGGAAGCCGATGCTAAAGGCCCGCGGCGTCACGCGGAAGTTTGGTGGCCTAGTGGCGGTGAGCAACGTTGACTTCGAGATTCCACGCGGCTCAATTAGCGCCATCATCGGTCCGAACGGGGCGGGGAAGACCACGTTCTTCAATGTGATCGCTGGCATCTATGCGCCAACATCGGGCACGATTGAACTCGATGGGAAGCCGCTCATCTCTCCTCCGACTGGCGCGGGGCGCGAGCCGATCCTGCTCCTGGTTCCGACGATCCCGTTCATCGGGCTCGCGATCTACTTCTTGATCGCGATCGGTGGTGATACAGGGCTTGTTGAAGGCGTCGCTTCGGTCTCCGTGGCGCTACTCGGCTTTGTCTGCGCCCTGCTCTTGAACATCGTGCGTCCCGCCTGGTACAACCGCGTGATCAAGCGGATTGGCGTGACCCGACCAGCGCGTCCAAACGACATGGTGGAGGCGGGCCTAGCGCGAACATTCCAGAACATTCGCCTCTACAAGAGCCTGACAACGCTTGAAAACATTCTGATCGGCATGCATGTGCATATGCGCAGTACCTTCCTTGGTGCGCTCTTCAAGTCGCGCCAGGTGCGCGAAGAGGAGGCGGCCGCTGAGCAACGAGCTCGAGAGCTCCTCGCCTTCGTCGATCTCTCTGGCATGGAGAACGAGCTCGCCAAGAACCTGCCGTACGGTAAGCAGCGCCTACTCGAGATCGCGCGCGCGTTGGCGAGTCGCCCCAAGCTGCTCTTGCTCGACGAGCCGGCGGCAGGCATGAACCCGAAAGAGACCGAAGAGATGACCGCGCTCATTCGTCGCATTCGCGACGAGCTTGGGATCACGATCCTCTTGATCGAACATGACATGCGCGTGGTCATGGGCATCTCAGATCACATCACCGTTCTCGATCATGGCGAGAAGATTGCCGAAGGCCTGCCAAAGGCGATTCGCACAAATCCGAAGGTGATCGAGGCCTACCTCGGTCGCGGCGCCGCAGCGGGACACTGAGAGGAGTACCACGATGGCACCACTGCTTGAGCTGAAGGACGTACACACGTACTACGGCGCGGTGCATGCACTGCGAGGGGTCTCCCTCACCGTGGACGAGGGTGAGATCGTCACGCTTATCGGCTCAAACGGTGCGGGCAAGACAACCACCCTGCGAACGATCTCTGGGCTGGAGCGTGCTCGGTCGGGGAGCATCAAGCTGAAAGGAAAGTCGATCCAGGCGGCGGAGCCTCACGAGATCGTGCGTCTCGGCATCGGTCACAGCCCTGAGGGCCGGCGCGTTTTTGCGCGCATGTCGGTACGCGAAAACCTTGAGATGGGTGCCTTCCTGCGTAAATCGGGCCCTGACGTGCAGAAGGACTTCAAGAAGGTCTTTGAACTCTTCCCGCGTCTCAAGGAGCGTGAGAACCAGGCCGCTGGCACCATGTCGGGCGGCGAGCAGCAGATGCTTGCTATCGGTCGTGCGCTGATGGCCCAGCCGAAGGTCTTACTCCTCGATGAGCCCTCCATGGGCCTGGCGCCAATCTTGGTGGAACAGATCTTTGACATCATCAGGGAGATCAATTCGCGTGGTACGGCGGTGCTACTCGTAGAGCAGAACGCCATGATGGCACTCGGTCTTGCGAAGCGGGGCTACATCTTGCAGATTGGCGAGGTCACCTTGGAAGACAGTTGCTCCAAGTTGGCAAAGAACCCGAAAGTCCGCGAGGCCTACCTCGGCGTTTAGCCCGCAATCTTGCGCAGGGCTCGAATGAGCGCTCGGCCATCACTGCGGTCCGCAATCACTTTCGGCATGTGGCCGCTCGTTGACCCAAGAAGTCGCTGATGGGCGGCAATCGCCGTAGCGAGGCCAGCGATGTGCCGAGCCGGACGAGCGCCACGCTCCCACCAGAGGCCGTCAATGGTGGTGCCACCCGTCTCCTTGATGCGCCGTAGCTGTATGCGACCCACAAGGGCGTCTCCCGCATGGATCGGCAGCACATACGGTCCGTATACCCGCCGCGCTTCGGGCGTGTAGATCTCCCAGCGATAGTGAAAGTTGTAGAGCGCCTCGAGGCGTTTTCGGTCATGGATCAGCGGATCAAGCGGCGAGAGGAGGGTGACGGCATTCGGATCAGCCGCCACTGGGCGAGTCCCGGCGGTGGCGCGCATGGCCGCCTCAAGGGCAAAGCGCTCGCCTCCGGGGATGCGCCACACCCCGGGTAAACCTTCGATCTCAATCTCCAGGAGTTCGCCACGCTCTGTCAGCCTTCGGACGAGTTCGCGCCGCTTGAGGGGCCAGTCGGTCTGCACCCAGACGCCGTTCGCAGAGGCAAGCCCAAGGTCGCGGTGTCGCGCCAAAAAGGTGTGTTCGATCTGCTCCTCTTCGCTGACGCGGCGTTCCAGAACATTGCGCGGTATGAGGCGCTCGGCTAGATCAAACCAGCGGCGTGAGCCTTCGCGGCGTGCCAGGTGGAGGAGGCCGGCAAGCTGCAACATCTCGAGAGCGGCACGATAGGCGGGAGTCTGGCCCCAGGACCATTCAACCGACTTCGACGGCCCAAAGTCTGCGGCGCTCAGTGGCCCTTCTGTGGTGATGCGTGACATGATCGTGTCGGCCCACGGCTTAAGGCGCTTATACGTGCCGTCGCGCCAGTAGCGCTCGCGGCGTTTGTCGGCGGGTCGGCGGTAGTAGGCGAGTTCGTTGGTGGGCACGATCACAAGCACGCCGTTGTACTGCTCAACCAACGCCCGATGTGCGGGGACCTTGGCATAGAGGAGCTCGTCGACCCATCGTGGCTCGAAGCCGTCAATGCGGGCGTGGCAGACGATCTCGTGGCTCCGTCCAGCGAGGTCCACTGGATCAAACTGCAACGAACCGAGCCGCTCGACCAGTGCAAGGACCGAGCCTTTGCTTGCGGGGAGCTGTCGCGGCGGAAGGAGCATGTGGCGCTCTGCAAGGAAGCGGCGAGCCGCCCCCGTAGAGACGCGCAGTGGCGCGTCGCCTGCTTTCATCTCAGTGGGAGGTAGCTCCGCGCGCAAGGCTTCGATTGCGCGCTGTGACCATGATGGCAACGCCCATGACGACCACCGCACCGCCAGCGATGAGTTGCGCTGAGATTGGTTCACTCAAGATGAAGCTACCCGCAAGCACGGCGACGACCGGATTCACATAGGCATAGGTAGAGACAAGGCCGAATGGCGCTACGCGGAGCAGCCAAGTGTAGACGTTATAGGCGAGGAGGCTGCCGACAACAATGAGATAGGCGAGCGCGAAGATCACGTCACCACCGAGCGCGCCGAACTGCACACTGTTCCACTCACCGAGAAGGGTGGCAACCATCGCACCGCCGATGGAGCCGGCGAGCATTTGAATCGCGACGGCCACCCGCGAGTCCGCCGGCGTTGCTGCGCGGCGCTGGCTCCAGATCGAACCACCACCCCAGCTGAGTGGACTGAAGAGGATGCAGGCGAGGCCAAGCGGATCAAGGCTCGCATCGCCCGCGTCTGGAGAGATGAGGATCACCACACCAATGATGCCGACGGCGATCCCGAGGATGCTGATCGGTGCTATGTGATCCTTATAGACAACACGCCCGATCACGGCGACCCAGATCGGCAGGAGGGCAATCAAGAGTGCGGTGATGCCCGATGGGATTGTCTGCTCACCGAAAGAGGTGACGCCAAGGCCACCAACGTTGAGGGCGAGGCCAACGATCGCCTGATCGCGAATCTGCGCGCGGGTCAGCGAGCGCAGCGCATCACGGGCGAAGAGGGCCACGAGCGCAAGCATGGCGAGACCGGCGAAGGCGAAGCGAATAGCGACCATGGCGAAGGGCGGGATCGCCACACCTTGATCTGGGTCGACCACGACGCGAATGGCGAGATAGGTGGTGC
>RGCW01000042.1 GCA_009919005.1 Candidatus Aquidulcis sp.
GCGTCTGCCGTAGC
This sequence comes from Candidatus Aquidulcis sp., assembly GCA_009919005.1. Classification (GTDB taxonomy): domain Bacteria; phylum Chloroflexota; class Limnocylindria; order Limnocylindrales; family Limnocylindraceae; genus Limnocylindrus. The sequence goes on from RGCW01000042.1 coordinate 15, forward strand.
CGTCACATCCGCGCTCTCCCTCGAACCCAGGTGCATCATCTCTGTCGGCTCAGCGGGTGCTCTCCATGCCGGCTACCGCGTGGGGGATGTGATGCTCGCAGATAGTGTCATCCAGCATGATTTCGCCGCGGCGGAGGCCGGCGGTTTTCGGCTATTCGGTTATGGCTCGGAGACCCCGTCGACCGGTGATCCCCTGCTCTACGCCGACACCAAGCTCGTCACGCGTGCCGTTGCGACAGCTAGCCAAGTAGTCGACCGCCTCGGCATCAATCTTCGGAAAGGTCGTATCGCCACTGGCGACTGGTTCGTCGCAGACCAAATCACTCGTGACGCAATCGCCAAGCGCAGCTCCGCCGACCTCGTCGAGATGGAGGGAGCCGCGATCGCCCTTGCAGCTCGTGCCCACGGCATTCCGTGGCTGGTCATTCGCAGTGTGAGCGACTCAGGTGACGAAACAGCACCCGTCAACTTTTGGGAGTATCTCCCGCTCGCGTCCAAGAGAGCGGCAGAAATCGTTCGGGCAGTCTTACCGGTACTGAACGACCTCTAGCGGCGGCCGGCACCCAACACAATCGGCAATGCACGGATACTTGACCCGCCGAAGAGACGTTGGACCAGGGCTTCCACCATCAGGGTATCCCCCGTTGTAAAGAATTGGTGGGTGGGTTCAACCGCTACCTGCGCGGGTGCAGTGTGCCCCTCGGCCCCGGCGTCCGCGGCGGTCCCGCGACTCGACCCTGGAGCCTCTAGGCCGTTAACGGCAATGACCTGCTGAAGAAAGCTAGCTGTTGCCGCGGCTGAGTCAACGATGGCGATCGGGGTGGTGATCGCGCCTCCAATCGCGCGTCGTATCAGGGGGAAGTGAGTACATCCGAGCAGCAATGTGTCAATACGATCACTCTGATCATCCGTGAGCAGCGGGTGGATCGCGGATTGCACAGCGGCGGTTATCGCTGCGCTCTCGGTCTGACCTGATTCGATGAGTGGTACGAGTTCAGAGGCGGCGCGCTCTAACACGACGATTGCGGGGTTCTCATCTTTGATCGCGGCGAAGTAGGCGCGCGTTCGCACTGTTGCGATGGTGGCCAACACCCCGACTCGATTTGTGCGCGTCGCAAGGGCTGCCGCTGCGGCTCCAGGACGAATCACACCAATGATCGGCGTTGACGGATGGCGTTCGCGCAGATGCTCAAGTGCAACAGCAGTGGCGGTGTTGCACGCGATGATCATCGCCTTCACCCCGCGCCCGACCAACTCGTCGCTGAGCTCCTCGGCAAACGTGCGCACCTCAGCGTCGCTTCTCGTGCCGTAGGGGTGGCGAGCGCTGTCACCGATATAGATTGTTGACTCACCAGGGAGGCGTGACTGTACTTCACGGAGAACCGTAAGTCCTCCGATACCAGAATCAAAAAGTCCAATCGGGCGTGGGTCACTCATGAGTTGACCGTAGCAGCCAACGGAGTCGGTCGTCGGCTTCAACCCTAACCAGTTCAAGCCCAACCGCTTCGGCGATCGAGCGAATCTCCTCGGACCGCCATGCACGAATCGGAAACGGTGCACGGTCGGGATACAGAGGGGTTGGGGTACGGCCGGGCGCTACGGCAAGATGTCGGATCTCTAGCGCTGCCACATTGGATCCGAGTCTCGCATCAGCGCTCAATCTGCTATATCGCTGGACGACGCCAAACTCTTCGTCTTCCCGCTCAAGGTCGAGTGCCCACGTGCCATTTAGGTGCTCCGCAAGGCGCTGTGGATCGATACGAGTTGCATCGATACCCACCTGACCGTCGGGTGCACAGTGAACCGCAGCCGTCAGAAAGAGTTCACGTAGATCTGCCTCGCGTGTGATAACTGAGATCAGATCGCCGCCGAGGATGACAAGCGAGGCAGAGACCGAAGTGTCGCGCCAACGTCGTCCGTCTGCACATTCCCACACAGGGCGTGCGTCTCGTTCAGCGGCCAGGCTAAGTGCCTCACAGTCAAGGTCAATTCCGATGAGGGATCGCTTCGCTGCGTTGAGTGACAAGAGAATGCGACCAGCCCCACAGCCGATCTCGACGATTGAACCGTCTGACTGTGCCGCGACGCGGCTCCAGTATTCCAGATCGCCGTCACCGCCAACGGTGAGATCACGCTCATCGGCGACAAGCCGCCGTCTGATCTCGCGTGCAGTTTCTCTCAGCGGGAGGGCTGCCAACGAATGGTCTCGCCGGCCTCCTTGCGTTTTGCCAGCGAGCTGATCACCTCAAGTGCCGCCCGATTCGCGATCATTGCTGTTGACTCCGCCCAATCGTAGGGGGGTGAGACTTCAACGATATCCATGCCTGCAACGGGGACCTGGGCGGCTATCTGTCGCAATCCGCGCAGGAGTTCTCGGGTCAGCATGCCACCTGGCTCGGGTGTCCCAGTGCCGGGGGCAAGGCCCGGATCTACGACATCAATATCTAGGCTGATCCAAATGGCATCTGGTCCATCAAGCGCCTCACTAATGGCATCAGCAATCACCGCTTCGGAGCCTCGCTCTTCGATCTCCGTCATAAAATGACTGCGCATCCCGTTCTCTCGCATCCAGCTCAACGTCTCGGTGTCGGGGAAATAGCCGCGTAGCCCCACTTGGACAAAGTTCTTTCCCAACACCGCACCAGATTCAATGAGTCGGCGCATCGGCGAACCATGGCTATGTAGTGAGCCGTACCCATCGACGGAAGCATCAGCATGGGCATCGAAGTGCACGATGCCAATACGCTGCGGCCACCGAAGTTCCGCAACGGCAGTTGCGTTCGGCCAAGTGATGGAGTGATCCCCACCCAGCACAATGGGAATGGCACCTGTCGCTGCGACCTCGCGCACCTTGCGATAGATCGCACCATGTCCATATTCCAGACGACCTGGGTACACGAGTGCATCGCCAGCATCCACCGCTGTGAGAGCGGTGAAGGGCTCAACCCCAACCTGCAGGGAGTGCAGTGTTCCTGTCTGATATTGCGCCTCTCGAATTGCCCGCGGACCAAAGCGGGTCCCGGGTCTATGCGTCACTGCATCATCAAACGGCGCGCCGATGATTGCGATGTCCGCCTGAAGGCGTTGCAACTCTGCACCATCTTCTATCCACGGCAGCTGAGCGAAGCTGACCGGCCCAACATATGAGGGTCGGTCGAGCGGGTCGCGCGGCTCTTCACGGCCGCTCCAGCCTAGGTTGGCAATCGACGCGGCAAAGGGGGGTGTGCTGGGGCTCATGATTCTCACCGATTCACTGAGATGCGCCGCCGGTGCGAGCCGACGTCCAGCAGGGCGCCCGCTCATCCTACACCCCTCAGGGGGTGCGTCTACCCCCTACACGGAATCGATCTCACTTCGTGAGATAGCCACCTCCGCAATGGCGATAAGGAGGGCGGCGATCAGGAGTCCCGTCGGTCCGCCGAGTCCACTGATGCGCAGTGCAAGATACCCGCCAAGGAGACCCCCCACGAGGAGGCCGCGGCGGAGGCTCCGACGGCGACGCACCCGCCAGACTCCCGGATACCTTCGGAAGGATCGCAGCAGTAGCATCGCCGTGAGGCCGCAGGTGACTGCGACGGTCAGTGCTGCCGACACAAGGAGAGCGCGCGTCGCATCGCGCACCGGGTCAATGACCACCATGCCACCAACGGTCAGGAGGGCTGCGCCCACCGATGCGATGCTGAGGGCTTGAATAATGCGCTGGTCTGCGGGTGGGATTCGCGGCGGCGTCGGTGGAACGGGTGGCGTGCGCAGAACCTTTGCTGAGAACGGAGAAGACTGCGGCTGAGAAAGCGGAAGCTCTAGTTGCTCCGTGCGATCTGGCTGCTCGCCCTCATTCGCGGTCATGCGGGTCGACCAGCGGGAGCCTTTGATGCGGGGCACAGCTCGCGATACGAACAGTAGGTGCAGGTCATCAGTTCTGGTTTCGGCTCCATAACCCCTGCGCGAATCCCCTCCGCTGCGGCCACAACCTGATCTCGCGCTTTCAGTATCCGTTTCGGCTCAACGGGCACCGTAGCGACCCTCCCAGTATCAAGGAAGCGTAGGCTGAGTTCATCTGGGAGCCGTCCAGTCGCCGCGCGCCACGCAAGCGCATAGAGCTGCAGCTGGAGAGACTCTTTGGCGCGCTTGCGAGCTGCATCATCGTCATCTCGCCCGCCCGTCTTGTAGTCGCTGACCACTACCCACTCATCATCGCCGAGCGGAAGTGTCGGACGCACCATGTCACCGGGAACCTCAATCTGGGGGATCGGCGTACCTCGTCCGTTCGGTGGAAGTGACTGCACGTCGACTCGATCCCAACGACCGCGAATCCTGTGTCCAGCAAGCTCAAACGAAAAATCCTTCTCCACATATGCAGGGGGGCGTCCAGTGGCGATCTCTTCACTTCGAAATCGCGCGAGTGCCTCTTGTGCCGCAGTGTGACGCGCCTCCTCATGACTTCGCGAGAGGAAGCCAGCACTTTGCCAACTCCGGTCAAGTGCCGAGTAGAGGTCAGCGACCGGTGGCGGAGCACCAGCCATCTGGCCCCGATGGAATTCAGCTACTGCGGCATGCATCGCTGCGCCATAGATTGTTGAGTGGTGTGGCGGTAGGGGGATGCGCAGTCGCTGCTGATAGTGATAGCGCAGTGGGCAAGCGAGAAACGCCTCAATCGCAGTAAAGCTTAAGGTGAGCGGCGTGCTTGATCCTGCTCCTGGATCACGGGAGGGCAGTACCGGCAGTGGGTCGGCAACGACGGTCAAGTTCTCAATGGTTGAACTGGGCTCTCCAATGAGCGGGAAGGCCTCAATCTGTTCACGACTGAGATCTAAGGCTTCAGCAACAAATCGGCTGACCTTACGCGCTCGCACACCGCCACTACTCCGCTCCGCGGCGGTAAGGGTCAGGCGCTCGCAAGCCCGCGTGAGTGCCACGTAGGCGAGTCGACGCTCTTCGCGTAGCGCCTCTTCATCCGTCGCAGTTGGACCGTCTGGATTGCGAGGGTCACGGGGCACGATCTCATCCGACCCTCCCAGTTCTGCCGCCAGCGCCAATCTTGGTGAACGTCCCTTGGCAGGGAACCTCCCTTCAACAAGATTTGCGACGTAGACCACGGGGAATTCCAGGCCCTTCGCCTGGTGGATCGTGAGGAGCGCGACGGCATCCAAGTCTGGGTCAACATCAGCTGCTGACGGATCATCTCCCGCCTCGCCCAACTCCTCGAGGTACCGAACAAGAAATGGGGCCCGATCGAGTTCCAACAGTCGACTGCGAGATCGCACAACATCGAACAGGCGACCGATGTTTTTGATGCGCTCGTCAGACTCTGGTGTCGCCTCACGAGTCAACTCGGCCAGGAGACCCGACTCTCTCAACCAGCGGTAGAGCACCTCTCCGCTCGTACGTTCCACGCTCTCCGTGACGAGGTCCGCGAGCCGGTTTAGCAGCCCCTCGGTAGCAGCATGCCCAGCGCCGACCGCCGCCAGGCTCTCTCGCAGGGGGAGATGATCTCGACGGGACTTGGCGACTGCCGTAGCCAGAATCGTCGCAGGAACCTTGAAACGCGGTTCAGCCGCAATCATGAACAGTGGTGCAGCGGCGTCGGGATCGGCGGTATGACGAAGCCCGGCAAGCAGCAGCCGGACTTCGGAGCGGTCGTAGAGTCCAGCCGCGCCACTTGATCTCCACGGGATCCCGAGCATATTCAAACTGCGCCCAATCTCAACATGGTCCACGTTCGCACGTAAAAGCACCGCGTGATCACGTGCGCGACGGCCCGTGGCAATGGAGTCTCGAATCTCTGCAGCGATCCAATCCGCCTCATTCGCCGTCGTTCGAAAGCGACGGAAGGTCACGGGGGGCGCATCGCCAGGGGCTCCCTCGGAGGTCAACCGCTTTGAGATCCCGAGCCGAACCTCCAGCCGATATGGATCGTTGAACTGAATTAGGCGGCGCGCAGCTGTAAGGATGGAGTCCGTGCTGCGATAGTTCTTTGTCAGCACCACCTTGCTGGCATCCTGATACCGATCAGTAAAGTGAAGAATGTTACTGAGCGCTGAACCGCGGAAGCGATAGATTGATTGGTCATCGTCTCCAACGACGGTTAAGTTCCGCCTCCCTACAGCGATCAGATCAACGAGGGCGCCCTGCAGCCGATTCGTGTCTTGATACTCATCGACCAGGATCCACCGATGCTGTTCGCGGATGCGCGCTGCGATCAGAGGATCGTTGCGAAGGAGCTCGTAGGCGCGGAGCACCTGATCTCCAAAGTCAAGGAGTCCCCGTTCGTTCAAAATCTTGCGATAGGTTCGCAGAGCTCTACCCAGCTCATCGTGTTCCGTTGCCAGCAGCTCCACGGCCTCCGCATATGAGGTGAGCTCTGCTGTCAAGCGTTGATCGCCCGTCTGCACTGCAGCAGCGCGTGCATCCTGTGCCCGCAGGCTAAGGCCTCTGGCGAACCCTTCGAGCTCTTCGGGGCCCAGTG
>RGCW01000043.1 GCA_009919005.1 Candidatus Aquidulcis sp.
ACATGCCATTTACGTTGGAGATCGTGACGCCGGAGCGCCTCGCATGGAAGGGCGAGGCCTCCGCGTTGATCCTTCCGACCATTGATGGCGAGGTTGGAATCCTTCCAAAGCACGAGCCGTACGTGACCGTGCTTGGCACGGGCGAAGGGCGCATCACGGCGGTTGACGGCTCCATCGAGCACATCGCCATCATCGGTGGCTTTGTGCAGGTCCGCCCCGATCGCGTCCTGGTGCTCGCCGAGTCTGCCGACCTCTCTGGTGAGCTCGACATTGCCGCTATTGAGAAGGCGAAGGCCGCGGCCGAGGCGGCGATCTCCGACGCCGGAACGCAGGACCCCGCCTCACTCGCGACCGCTCGAGCCTCTCTGAGCCGAGCACTTCTGCGCCTTCGGGTCGCCGAGCGCCGTCGCAAGCGCTAGTACGACTCGCCACCCCCACGGGGGCTGAGAAAGTGAGCCCATGTTGGACGCCTCCCCTGCAAACGGCGAGAATCCGCCCATGACCGCCGTGAAGCCGTTCTCCTGGGAGTACCGACCGATCCCCCTCGCGAAGGAGGAGTTCCGCATTCACGGCGGGCGGTCGCTCTCTGGTCGGGTGCGGGTGAGCGGCGCCAAGAACGCCGCGCTGAAGGTGATGGCGGCAGCGGTGCTCACGGGCGAGCGGGTGAGCCTTGAAAACATTCCAGGGATCCTTGATATCGACGTGCTTGCCGATACGCTTCGCGACATCGGCGTCTCCATTGAGCGGCCAACCCCAGAGACGATGAGCTTGCAGGCGGCGAATGCGGAATGGTTGTTCGTGCCGCTCGAAGCCGCAGCCAAGATGCGCGCCAGCTTCATGCTGCTCGGTCCACTCCTGGCTCGCTTCGGTCGCGTGATCATCAGCAACCCGGGCGGCGACCGCATCGGCCGACGGCCCGTCAACCTGCACGTTGATGCCATGCGCGCCCTCGGTGCCGAGATCGACTACCGCGATGGGTACTACTTTGCGAAGAGCAGCGGCCGACTGAAGGGTGCCGAGATCACCTTCCCGCAGATCACCGTGATGGGCACGGAGAACGCCATTCTGGCTGCGGTGCTTGCCAAGGGGACAACGGTCATTACTCCAGCCGCGCAGGAGCCGGAAGTCGACGACCTCATCACGCTGCTGAACGCGATGGGTGCGCAGGTCGCGCGAACGAAGCCTGATCGGATTGAGATCCAGGGTGTCGATGCTCTGCACGGCGCATCGCATCGCATCATGCCCGATCGCATTGAGGCAGGAACCTTTGCGGCCGCAGCCGCCGTTGTTGGTGGGACGGTAAGCGTTGATGGTGTCGAGCCGTCACACATGGCCTCATTTGTTGAGCTTCTCCAGACGCTGGGCGTTGATCATGCGATCGAATCAGATCCAAGTGATGCACGGCGCAAGAGCCTGCGAGTCACAGGCCTACCCGCAGGTGGGGCCTATCGACCAACGAACATTCGCACCCAGCCGTTCCCTGGGCTCGCAACGGACCTTCAGCCATCCGCTGGGCTGATGCTTACCAGGGCCGCCGGAACAAGCACAATTGAAGAGACGATCTTTGAAGATCGACTGGAGTGGCTGATCGGACTTCGTGAATTCGGTGCAACCGTTGAGATCGTGGATCCGCGGACCGCGCGCGTTACGGGACCGACGACGTTTGTCCCCGCGGAGGCCGAGATCCCCGACCTGCGAGCGGGCGCCACGCTGATGCTCGCTGCGCTTGCGGCGAACGGCGTCAGTCGAATTCACGGCGCACACCACGTACGCCGCGGCTATGCGAACATTGAGGAGAAGTTCCGCGGTCTCGGCGCGGAGCTCACACATGTCAGTGAGGAGGGAGTTGCGGGATGAAGATTGGCATCGATCTCGGTACCGCAAACATCCTCGTCTTTGTACAAGGGAGTGGCATCACGGTTCGTGAACCGAGCGTCGTTGCCATCAATGATCGAGACCAGATCGTCGCCGTGGGCAACGAGGCGAAAGAGATGCTCGGTCGTACTCCTGGTTCAATCAGCGCGATTCGCCCACTTCGAGATGGTGTGATCGCAGACTATGTAGTCACCGAAGCAATGCTTCGCTACTTCATCAAGAAGGGGACCGCCGGGCGATTCTCATTCGGTCGACCAGATGTGCTGGTGAGCGTCCCCGCTGGCTCAACCTCGGTGGAGAAGCGCTATGTGCTTGACGCAGCGCGGCAGGCTGGCGCTGGAAAGGCGTTCCTGATCGAAGAGCCGATGGCGGCGGCGATTGGCGCTGAGCTTCCGATCAGTGGCCCATCGGGAAACATGATCGTCAATATTGGCGGCGGCACCGCAGAGATCGCAGTCCTATCACTCTCTGAAATCGTGGTGAGTAAATCGCTTCGCGTTGGTGGTAACCGCTTTGACGAGGCGATCGCCCTCTACATCCGCCGCAAGTACAACCTGATGATCGGCGATCGAACGGCGGAGCAGGTAAAGATTGAGATCGGTAGTGCACTTCCCCTAGAGGAAGAGTTGACGATGAGCGTGAAAGGGCGCGACATGATCGCCGGCCTTCCGCGCGAGGTGAAGATCACCTCGACCGAGGTAACGGAAGGCCTAGAAGTGCCGTTGCGAAACCTCACCGATGCGATTCGTGCCGTTCTTGAGCAGACCCCGCCGGAGTTGAGTGCCGACATCATCGACAAGGGGATTGTGATCTCAGGGGGCGGTGCCCTGCTGCGCAACATTGATCGGCTCGTCACGACCGTTACCGGTGTCGCCGCGCATATCGCACCAGACCCATTGAGCTGCGTGGCAAAGGGGACAGGCATCGCGCTCGAGCACTTTGATCAGTTCGCGAAGTCGATGACCAGCGAGGCGTAGCTGTATGGCGGCCCGCGCCGTCGTTGACCTGCACTGTCATACCAGCGCAAGTTTCGACTCGTTGAGCGATCCCGTGGCCGTTGCCCGTACGGCCGCTGAGCGTGGGATTACCCACCTTGCCATCACCGATCACGATCGGATCGATGGCGCCCTGCGAGCCCGCGACGCTGCCACTCCTGGCCTGACGGTGATCGTTGGCTCGGAGGTGCGCACCCAAGAGGGGGATCTGATTGCCCTCTTTCTCGAACACCCGATCACCGCTGGCCTCCCTGCCAGCGAGGCGATCGCGGCGATTCGCGCTCAGGGTGGTCTCGTTGGCATCCCCCACCCGTTCGACGGCTGGCGCGGCTCCCTGTTGCGCGACGAGGCCGCCCTTGCGTTGGTGCGTGAGGTGGATTGGATTGAAGGCTGGAACGCTCGGCTCGTCGCACCCGGGGGGAACCAGCGCGCCGCGGAGTTAGCAATCGCGCATGGAGTCCCATCGGTTGCGGCAAGTGACGCGCACACGCTGCTCGAGATTGGTGGTGCGGCGACGATCATGTCGGGCGACCTCAGCAACGCGGCCGGTTTTCACGCCGCCCTCCATGGCGACATCACTCGCATCACTGGCCGTGGCGCTCTTGTCGCTCGCCTCATCACACCGATCGCGAAGCTCATAAATGCCTCGCGCGGCAATCGGCGTGTAGCACCAGGCACACTCTTTCGCGCGGGCTAGTTCGTCAATGCTGATCAGCCGCCTCACTCGACGCTCAACGATCGCTGCGCTCGCCCTCACCGCCATCCTTGTTGTCGGCTTGGTGCGCGCCGCCACTTCGTTTGATCTTGCAGAGGTCGCACAGACGCTGCAACGTGCCAACGTGGCGTGGCTCCTCGCTGCGCTTGCAGCAAGTTGGATCACCCTCCCCCTTCGCGGGTTGCGGTGGCGGATGATCCTATCGGCGTCGGGACTTTTGATCTCGCGGCGCGCCGCAACAGAGATTCTGACTCTGTCGTTCTGGGTGAACTGCGTGCTGCCCGCCAAGATGGGCGATGTGTATCGTGGCTGGCTGTTGAAGCACAATGGTGCCGCATCGTTCGGGAACGCAGTCGGTACGGTGATTGCGGAGCGACTCGTTGACCTTACGACCGTGGCTTTGCTCGGCGCCGCGTCGACGTTCGTAGCCTTTGGCGGCAAACTTCCGCCGACGGCGCTCGCACTTACGGCCATCGCGCTTGGCGTGGCGGCTGCCACAACGTTGCTGCTCCTTGTTGCTCGCGGATTCGCCGCGGCACTTATCTACGCACTTCCACTCCCCGATGCGATCAAGAGCGGATTTACCAATGCGGCGACGTCGCTGCGCTCTGGAAGTGGCGGTCGTGTCGTGGGCACTGCGCTTCCCTACTCACTGGCGATCTGGCTCAGCGAAGCTCTCCGTCTTGCAGCTGTGGCAATGGCCCTCGGGCTATTCGTCGTGAATCCTGGACCGGGGCAGATTGGCATCGCCAGCACGATCTTTGTGGCACTGGTGTCGGCAGTGCTGACAGTGGTGCCGTTCACCCCCGCCGGAATTGGCATTGTTGAGGCGGGGGCTGTGGGCATCCTTGTCGCACTGTTTGGTTTCACTCCGGAGTCAGCGATCGCCTTGGCTCTCCTCGATCGCCTGGTAGGTGTGGGGAGCCTGATCGTTTTCGGCGGTGCGCTGTTTGCTCTCTCGCCGTATCGACGCGGCAACGGAGCGCTGCGCTAATCGCGCCTGTTGGCTCCAGATCGTTTCTGGGCTGAACGCTTCGCAACGGCGCGTTTGGTTGCACGTCCCTTCGTTCTAGATGAAGGCTTCGCGGCGGTCGGATTACCCTTCGGGACCGTTGGCTCCTCCGCTGGGAGCGGCTTCAGCTTGAGTGCACCGCCAGCGAGTTGCAGGCTGCGTTCAACGTTGAGTTTGTCCCAACCAGCCTCCATACCTGGCGTCTCTAGGTAGTAGTTCACGTGCGCGAGGCGCGGGTGTCGAATGAGCGCCGCAAGTCCACGGGTTCCAACCTCACCACCGCCAATGTGTTGGTGTCGATCAAGTTTTGATCCGTGCGCGGCCTTGCTGTCGTTGTAGTGAATCATGACGAGCTTCTCTAGGCCAATCTTCTTGTCAAATTGTTCAACGAGTCGGTCGACCTCCACGTCACCATTCATGGCGATGCCAGCACCCCAGAGGTGTGCGGAGTCAAGGCAGTAAGCAACGCGGGAGAGGTCAACGCCGCGGGCCGCCATCGCCTCGTGAATGTCAATCAGTTCGTCAAGGTTCTCACCGATTCCATTGCCACCGCCAGCACTGTTTTCGAGTACCAGCAAGGCCGAGTCGTCGGTAACGGGGACGCCGTCCAAGATGCGCTCCACCGCTTCGGCAACGCGAGCGACGCCAGCCTCGATCCCGGTCCCCATGTGGGAGCCGATGTGGACGTTGACGAACGAGGCACCGTATTCGGGTGCCACACGAAGCTCGTGACGCAGCAGCTCCACTGTTTTCTCACGGAAGACCGGGTTCGGCCCAGCGAGGTTCGCCAGATAGGCAGCGTGCACGGCGAGTGGCCCGAAGCCATGCTCCTTCATGCGGGCGCGAAAGGCGGGCAGCTCCTTGGGGAGCTCGGCGCGGCGTGCCCAGCCAGTGGGATTGCCGGTGAAGATCTGTAGGCCCATGGCCCCAACCGCAGCGGCGCGATCGGCCGCCTTGACGAGCCCTGGCCCTGCGGCGAGATGGGCGCCGAGCATGCGATCGAGCCGCCCGGCGGCAGCGGCAGGTGCGCTGCTCGTAAGTTTGGGTCGCTTCGTTGGCATGCGGAGAGAGTGCCACGCCGCGCCCGACCACGCTCGCCACGTTAGGCATCTCGGGTGAGGGACTCCCGCGCCACGGCGACGACCCCGATTGTGAGGCACCCCGCCGCACGCAGTGTTGCAGCGGCCGACGCAAAGGTGGCGCCACTCGTCCAGATGTCGTCGACCAGGATCACGCGACGTGGCACCTCACAGCCAGCTCGCACTCGAAAGACCCGATCCATGACGCGCCTTCGTTCGGCACGGTTGAGCGCGTGGAGTGCGGGTACCGCCCGTGTGCGCTCAAGGATTGGTGCAAGCGCAATGTTCGTGGAGCGAGCTGCCGATGTGGCAATGAGTGCCGCGTGATCAAAACCCCGATCTCGAAGTCGTGCCGGATCGGTTGGTATCGGCACGAGTGCCGCACCGCCACCAAGGCGTCGATTCACCTCGGCTGTGGCGGAGCCGAGAGCGATGCCAAGCGGCTCCGCCAGGCGAGAAAGCTCATGGAACTTTAGCGAGCGCAAGATTTCGCCGAGACCGCTCTCATAGGGACCGATCCACGCGCCAGCGATACAGCCGATCGGGGGTGCGCCACAAATAGCCGCGCCAGATTCGCTGGCACCCAGCAGATCACGGCATGCCGAACAGAGGAGCGCGCCCTCTTCGCCACACCCCCCACAGCGCTCTGGTGCGAGCATCGCGAGTAGCGGTTCAGTGGCCCGCTGCAACTCAGCCCACGCATCACGAGCCCATCCACTCAACTGCATTCCCGCACGATCATGCGCAGCACGTACCATCCGT
>RGCW01000044.1 GCA_009919005.1 Candidatus Aquidulcis sp.
TCCAAAACCGGTTGTTGTCGGTTCGAGTCCGGCCGCCCCTGCCAGCCTCGCGGCTACGGTCGCAGAGGGAGTGAAGTGAAGCAAAGGAGCACACGAGCGTGAAGAGAATCCGGAAGTTCTTCTCGGAGGCAATCTCGGAACTGCGTAAGGTGGCGTGGCCAACCAGCGCACAGGTCCGCGTGCTTACCGTGCTCGTATTCCTGACCTCGCTGCTCGTCGGTTTCTACATCGCCTTCTGGGACCTGCTCTTTACTGAAATCCTCAAGCTGATCAACCCCGCCTGAGTATCTGGACGAGGAGAGACCTGTGACTGATGCATTGAGCCCCGAAACCGGAAGCGCCGCCGCTGAAAAGCCAGCACCGACGGCAAAGCGACACTGGTACGCCATTCATACGTACTCAGGGTTTGAGAACAAGGTGAAGGCGAACCTTGAGCATCGCATTGAGTCGATGGACATGGCGGATCGAATCTTCCAGGTGGTCGTACCGATGGAAGATGAGATCGTGATTCGCAGCGGTGTCCGAACCACGGTTCAGAAGAAGATCTACCCAGGCTATGTGCTCGTCGACATGATCATGGAGCCGGAGAGCTGGTACGTCGTGCGCAATACGCCGGGCGTAACTAGTTTCGTTGGCGGCTCTGCCATCCCAGGGATGAAGGCCGACCCAGTGCCCCTCACGGAGACCGAAGTGAAGCAGATCCTGCGTCAGCTCGGCGTGGGCCAGGCGCCAACGGTCAAGGTTGCCTTCGTCAAGGGTCAGTCGGTGCGCGTCAACGATGGTCCGTTCTCGGACTTCGTTGGTACGGTTGAGGATATCGATCCAGAGCGAAGCAAAGTCAAGGTGTTGGTCTCGATCTTCGGGCGCGAGACGCCAGTGGAACTCGACCTGCTCCAAGTATCAAAGTTGTAGTTAAGAAGAGGAGAGGAGCGCACCATGGCACAGAAGATTCGCGCAACCGTCACGCTGCAGCTCCCCGCGGGTGGGGCAACGCCAGCGCCACCAGTCGGTACGGCCCTCGGGCCTCACGGCATCAACATCGTCGAGTTCACGAAGTCGTACAACGAAAAGACTGCGGACCGTAAGGGCGAAGTGATTCCGGCCGTGATCACGATCTTCGAGGACCGCTCGTTCACCTTCGTTCTCAAGACGCCACCGGCTGCGGACATGATTCGTAAGGCGGCGGGCATTGAGAAGGGTGCAGGCGATCACAAGGCCGGCAACGTCGGCAAGATCACCCGTGCGCAGGTGCAAGAGATTGCAACGAAGAAGATGGCAGACCTGAACGCGCCAACCATTGAGGCGGCGTGCAAGATGATCGAAGGATCCGCAAAGTCCATGGGAGTAGAGGTCGTCGCCTGACGATCGCCGCAACCCCGCGGTGAAGGGGGAGGCCGATGAGCGGCCGATAAGGAGGAGAAAATATGGCAAAGCACGGTAAGCGATACATCGAAGCGGCAAAGCTCGTCGACCCAGAGAAGCAGTACGAGCCGACTGAGGCCGCCGCCTTGGTGAAGAAGACCGCAACGGCAAAGTTTGATCAGACGATTGAGGTTCACATTCGTCTCGGCGTGGATCCCCGGCAGTCCGACGAGATGGTTCGTGGGACAGTCGGGCTACCCCACGGCACCGGCAAGCGCGTGCGTATTGCCGTCTTCGCTCAGGGCGAGAAAGCGAACGAGGCGACCAGGGCCGGCGCAGACGAGGTGGGCGCCGCGGACTTGATTGCCAAAGTTGACGGTGGCTGGACGGATTTCGATGTTGCCATCGCAACCCCCGACATGATGGGCCAGGTCGGTAAGCTCGGAAAGGTACTTGGTCGCAAAGGCCTGATGCCGAATCCAAAGGCCGGCACCATTACGAACGATCTCGAGCGCACCATCTCCGAGCTGAAGTCGGGGCGCGTGGAGTTTAAGGTTGACAAGGCCGCGATCATCCACCTCGGCTTCGCGAAGGCGAGCTTCAGTGAGGCGCAGATCGTGGGCAACCTAGCCACACTGCTTGACGCGGTCAACCGTGCCAAGCCATCGGGCTTGAAGGGGACATTCATCAAGGGTGTGAGCATCTCCGCCTCCATGGGCCCAGGCGTGGCAGTGGACGTGCCAGCACTCCTCGCTGTTGCGGGGTAAACTCCCCATCCGCGTCGGCCCGGCTGGCCGACCGAACATAGCGCCCGAGCGGAGACGCTCGGGAGACGAAATACGACGATTCGCCGAAGAGGGCCTGTGACCCCCACCGTGAGGTAGGGGACTTAAGTCGCTCAGGGGGTTGACCGGTTGGTCGACCAACGAGCGGGCATGCTGAGGCAGAGGGTTCCTCGCGGAACGCGCGACCCCCTGTGACGCGAAGAGTTGCAGGGGTGCCAGCTGCATCCGCCGAGTCGCACCGGCCTGTGCGACCAGAGAAGGAGGAACCGTGCCAACGCAGAAGAAGCGCAGCACGATCGATTCGCTCGCGAACGAGCTGTCGAAGAGCCGCGGGCTCATCCTTACCTCGTACCGAGGGCTCACGGTCGCGGAATTTGCCGCAATCCGTAACACCCTCCGGCCGCTGGGGATCACATATCGCGTGGTGAAGAACCGCTTGATGCGTGTCGCCGCTAACGAGGCAGGGAACGCCACGTTGCCGCCTCACCTCACCGGACCGACGGCGATTGCCTTCGGCGCGGGAGATGAGGCGATCCTGGCTAAGTCGGTACTGGCGGCTCTCAAGGCCTATCCAGCCGCGGAGGTCAGGGGTGCCATCCTGGGAACGTCGATCCTCGACCTCGCCCAGCTGACGGCGCTTTCGAAGCTCCCAAGCCGTGAGGTGCTCTTGGCCAAAGTGGCTGGAGCGTTTCAGGCTCCGGTCCAGAAGCTCGCCTTCCTCTTCAATGCCCCGCTGCAGAAGCTGGGCTACGCCCTCGGTGGGCTGAAGACGAAGCGCGAGGCCGAAGGGGCCTAATCGCCGGGGCACTGGCTCATGATGTAACAGTTTCGGCCCGCACGGGCTGAGAGAAGGAGAAAAACATGGCAAAGCTCACTACCGATCAGATGCTCGAGGCAGTCAGCGAGATGACCGTTCTGGAGCTTTCCGAGTTTGTGAAGGCGTTTGAGGAGAAGTTCGGCGTAAGCGCCGCCGCCCCCGTCGCCGTCGCAGCCGCCCCAGCCGCTGGTGGCGCTGCCGCGGGTGGCGAGGCTGCCGCAGGCGGGGACTCCGTATCGGCTGTCCTTTCGGACGTCGGCGCGAACAAGATCCAGGTCATCAAGGTGGTGCGCGAGCTCACCGGCCTCGGTCTCAAGGAGGCTAAGGACCTGGTGGACGCCGCTCCAAAGCCAATCAAGGAGGGGATCTCCAAGGCCGACGCCGAGAAGATCGCCGCCGCACTTGCCGAGGCAGGCGCCAAGGTCGAGATCAAGTAACAGTTCGGCGAATACCCCCCGCCCCTCTCCGGGGCGGGGGGGAGCGCCACCCGGGCCCCGGGTGTCGGGCGGCGGTCCGCTTGCCAGGTTTTGCTCGGGGGGGTACTATCTCCCTTCGCCTTCGGGCGACCGTTGAACAGCGTCCATATCGCCGAGCGTCCAGGATCGACGAAGGAGCCGCCGCATGCCGACTCGCACCGCCGCTAGCGCCAGCGCCACAGGGAGCCGAAAATTCTACTCGCGCATCCCCGAGATTCTCGAAATCCCAAACCTCATTGATCTGCAGACCAACTCATTCGCCGCATTCGTCGGCCCAGAGTGGATCCCTGGCGCGACACCGCTGCCAAAGGGCACAAAGACATTCCTCGCCGAACTCCTCGAGGAGATCAGCCCAATCCGTGACTTCACTGGCAAGCGGCTGGAGCTGAACTTCCTTGACTACGAGTTCAAGGACGAGAAGGTTTCAGAAGATGATGCACGTGCCAAAGACCTAACCTATGCGCGCCCACTCATGGTTAACGCCGAGTTGAAGGTTCTTGAGACGGGCGAAATTCGTCGGCAGCAAATCTACATGGGCGACTTCCCATGGATGACTACGCAGGGAACCTTCATCATCAACGGCGCGGAGCGCGTCGTTGTTTCGCAGCTCGTGCGCTCGCCTGGTGTCTTCTACACCGACACCGTTGATCCGGTTTCGGGTCGTGGCCTCTGGTCAGCGAAGGTGATTCCAAACCGCGGTGCCTGGCTTGAATTTGAGACGAGCGGTAAGGATCAGCTCTACGTCAAGGTTGATCGCAAGCGCAAAATCGCAGCGACGTCGCTGCTTCGCGCCGTTGGCTATGAGACCAATGATGAGATCGCTGGCCTCTTCTCGCGACTTCCAAGCAACCCAGAGCATCCGTATCTTGCCAATACGCTCGAGAAGGATGGCACCGCAACCCGAAGCGAAGCACTCGTTGAGGTGTACAAGCGACTGCGACCTGGCGATCCACCAACCGGCGACAACGCACGGTCGCTCGTCGAGAATCTCTTCTTCAACGGACGACGCTATGACTTGGGTCGTGTCGGACGCTACAAGTTCACGCAGCGCCTCAGCGAAACCGCAGAGCGCATGGGCATTGAGCTTCCAGGGCCAGAGGTTCGCACGCTGACGCGCGAAGACCTCGCCGCGATCGTCGGTCACCTCATCCTCGCCAACGAGGGTGGTGCGCACCGCGACGTGACCGACCACCTCGGCAATCGCCGCGTGCGCGCCAACGGCGAGTTGATCATGAATGCCTTCCGCGTCGGTCTCCTGCGCATGGAGCGCGTCATCAAGGAGCGCATGACGATTCAGGAAGACGACAAGGCAACGCCAAGCGCGCTCGTGAACGTGCGTCCAGTTGTCGCCGCAATGAAGGAGTTCTTTGGCGGTTCGCAGTTAAGCCAGTTCATGGATCAGACGAACCCGCTCGCCGAACTCACGAGCAAGCGGCGCCTCTCGGCACTTGGGCCAGGCGGACTCTCACGAGAGCGCGCCGGCTTCGACGTTCGCGACGTTCACCACAGCCACTACGGGCGCATCTGCCCGATCGAAACGCCAGAAGGGCCGAACATCGGTCTGATCGGTTCGTTGGCAACGTTTGGCCGCGTCAACGAACTGGGATTCATCGAGTCGCCCTACCGCCGCGTCAAGGAGGGCCGCGTCACGACCGACGTGATCTATCTAGCGGCAGACGAAGAGGAGCGATACGCGATTGCGCAGGCAAACGCCGAGCTCGACAGCAACGCGCACCTGGTGGGCGAGCGCATCTACTGCCGAAAGGGAGATGGATTCGAACTTGTTGAGCCGACGCGAGTGGACTTCATGGACGTGTCGCCAAAGCAGGTCGTATCGGTTGCCACCGCACTGATCCCGTTCCTCGAGCATGACGACGCCAACCGCGCGCTCATGGGTTCCAACATGATGCGACAGGCCGTTCCGCTCCTGCAGCCGCACGCACCGGTGGTGGGCACCGGCGTTGAGGGTCGCGCTGCGCGCGACTCCGGTCAGGTGGTCATCGCGCGCCGACCAGGTGTGGTCACCTCAGTCGCCGCCGACCTGATCGTGGTGGAGCCCGACGACGCGACGAGCAAGAAAGATCTTGATCGCTACCCACTCCTTAAGTTCGTGCGATCAAACCAAGGGACCTGCTTGAATCATCGACCGGCCGTCGAGGTTGGTGACCGCGTGACGCCGGGCCAGGTCATCGCCGACTCCATGTCGACGGAAGGGGGCGAGCTCGCCCTTGGTCAAAACATCGTCGTCGCCTACATGTCGTGGGAGGGGGCGAACTACGAGGACGCGATCATTATCAGCGAGCGACTTGTGCGAGAGGACGTCTTCACCTCCATCCATATTGAGAAGCACGAGATTGAGGCACGTGATACGAAGCTCGGGCCAGAAGAGATCACCCGCGACATCGCGAATGTGCCAGAGGAGCTGCTCGCGAACCTTGACGAGCGCGGCATCATCAACGTCGGCGCAGAGGTGCGCCCAGGCGACATCCTGGTCGGGAAGATCACGCCAAAGGGCGAGACGGAAGTTACGGCGGAAGAGCGACTGTTGCGAGCGATCTTCGGTGAGAAGGCCCGCGAGGTGAAGGACTCCTCGCTGCGACTGCCGCACGGCGAACGCGGCACCGTTGTCGAAGTTCGCGAATTCCATCGTGATGAGGTCGACCTCGCCCCCGGCGTGAACCAGTTGGTGCGCGTCTCGGTTGCGCAGAAGCGCAAGATCTCCGTCGGCGACAAGATGGCTGGCCGACACGGCAACAAGGGCGTTGTTTCGCGCATCCTTCCAGTGGAAGACATGCCGTACCTGCCGGATGGCACTCCCGTCGACATCATTCTCAATCCGCTCGGTGTGCCGAGCCGCATGAACATTGGTCAACTCCTTGAAACGCACCTTG
>RGCW01000045.1 GCA_009919005.1 Candidatus Aquidulcis sp.
TCGGTGCCAATCTCATCAATCACGATCACCTCAGGCATGTGGTTCTCAACCGCCTCGATCATGACCAGGTGCTGGCGCTCAGGTGCGCTCACCTGCATGCGTCGTGCTTTGCCGATGGCCGGATGCGGAATATCACCATCGCCAGCGATCTCGTTTGAGGTGTCAACGACAACGACCCGCTTGCTAAACTCTGAGGCCAAGACCCGTGCCGCCTCGCGCAGCATCGTGGTCTTGCCGACGCCTGGTCGACCCATGATCAGGATCGATCGTCCCGCCTCAATGTGATCGCGCAGGATCTCAATCGTGCCGAATACCGAACGCCCAACTCGACACGTCAGTCCTACAACTCGGTCCGAGCGATTTCGAATCGCTGAGATGCGGTGCAGTGTGCGTTCGATTCCAGCACGATTGTCACCGCCGAAACTACCGATTCGCGAGATCACCCAGTTCAGATCTTCGTCAGTTACCTCGCGGTCAAGAAGCGTGACGTCTCCTGAGGTGAGGCGCGCCTCCGGGCGACGACCTCGATCCATGACGATCTCCAAGAGCCCGTCGCGGCCAGCGGCGAGCTCTTCACGGGTAGCCAATTCTCGTAAGGCGGCAACGATCTCACCTGGGAGGCAGGCCAGCAGCAGGTCAAGATTGTCGACAATCGCCTCGTCGTGAACTACCGAGGGGGCTGGATCGTCGTGGGGATCGCGAGCGATGCTCATAGTTAAATCTTAGCGTGCGCGTGCAGGGTCGGCGCGGCGCGCCGCCCCACCGCTCAGCCGAGTGCGGCGGTCGCCTCGCTGATCAGCCAGCGATGCACGCCAGTCTCGCCCGTGATCTCGGGGTGGAAGGCGATGCCAAGGATCCGTCCTTGGCGTGCCGCTACGATCCGGCCATCGTCAAGCGTCGCGACGGCACGAGCAGACGGACCAACCTTCAGGATCTCTGGTGCGCGAATAAACACGGCATGAATGGTTCGCGAGCGCCCTTCGCTACCGAGACCCTCCATGATCAGGCTCGTCTCAAACGATTCGAGCTGACGACCAAACGCGTTCCGTCGCACCTCCACATCGAGCAGTGAAAGCACTGGAGCATCGCCATCGGCAATCTTCGTTGCGAGCAGAATCGCGCCAGCGCACGTGCCAAGGATCGGCGCGCCACGCTTTGCCAACGACTTGATCGGTGAGATCAAATCCCAGCGATGCAACAACCGGCGCATTGCTGTGCTTTCACCCCCAGGAAGGATCAGGCCCGCTACGCCAACAAGATCGGTTGGGAGGCGAACCTCTCGCCCTTCGACGCCGAGCGATTCCAGCATGTGCAGGTGCTCAGCGAAATCACCTTGGACGGCTAGAACACCGATGATCGGTCGAGAGTGGCGCTTCGCCACGCCCTTACCAACCGCGCTTGGAGAGGCGTTCGCCCTCTGGGATGGTGCGCATCTCAATTCCCTTCATGGCCTCACCGAGTCCGGCGGAAACCTCGGCGAGAACCTTTGCGTTCTTCCAGTGCGTCGTTGCCTGCACGATCGCCGCCGCAGTCTTCGCAGGATTCTTGGCCTTGAAGATTCCAGATCCAACAAAGACGCCATCGGCACCGAGCCACATTGAAAGTGCGGCATCGGCCGGGGTTGCGATGCCACCAGCGACGAAATTCACCACAGGGAGTCGCCCAGCCTTGACGGTGACCTTGACGAGTTCGTAGGGGACGCGCATCTCTTTTGCGGCGGCGCGAAGGCGCTTCTCACCCTGCCCTTTTAGCGCGGCGATCTCCTCGGCGACCGTGCGAATGTGGCGAACCGCTTCGACGATGTTCCCCGTCCCCGCCTCGCCCTTCGTGCGCATCATCGCGGCCCCCTCGTTGATGCGACGGAGTGCCTCGCCGAGATCTTTACAACCACAGACAAACGGCACCTTGAAGTCATGCTTATTGATATGGAATCGGTCGTCGGCTGGGGTCAGCACTTCGGACTCATCGATGTAGTCCACATCGAGTGCCTCGAGGATTCGCGCCTCGCTCTCGTGGCCAATTCGTGCCTTCGCCATGACGGGGATTGAGACCGCGGCCTGAATCCCCTTGATCATGTCGGGGTCGCTCATGCGAGCAACGCCGCCGTCACGCCGGATATCAGATGGGACACGCTCGAGCGCCATCACGGCAACCGCACCCGCCTCTTCGGCGATCTTCGCCTCCGCAGGATTCACCACGTCCATGATGACGCCGCCCTTGAGCATTTGGGCGAGCCCCTTCTTCGTGGCCCAGGTCGAGGTCTTGGCGCGCTTTGGTGCTGGCATACCCGTATTCTCGCACACCTCCCTGGCGCACCTGCGATAAACGGTGCCGCAGCGAGCTCCGCGCCCCTGCTACGATCCCGATCATATGAGTAGCGAAGTTCTTGTTCTGAATCAGGACTACGAACCGCTGAACGTCGCCTCTCTGCCGCGCGCCTTCCGCCTCGTTTTAGGCGGCAAGGCTGAGATCCTTGCCGAAGGTGATCCGATCCGGAGTGCTTCTCGAAGTTGGACGGCGCCCTCGGTCGTCCGCCTGCGCCACCGTGTTCGTCGGCCACGACCGCGCGCCAAGTTGAGCCGCAAGGAGATCTTTGCTCGCGATGGTCACTCCTGCCAGTACTGCGGGCGAACAGGTGTTGCACTAACGATTGACCATATTGTGCCGAAGAGTCGCGGGGGCGACTCGTGGACCTGGGAGAACCTCGTAACCGCGTGCATGAGCTGCAATCACCGTAAGGGTGACCGCCTTCCCGAAGCTGCCGGTCTGCAACTTCGCCGCAAGCCGTATGAGCCGCGGTGCGACGTGTACGCCGTCTTCCTCCCCTACCTTCGACACGATGCGTACGCAGCATGGCGCGACTTCCTCTTCATCTCTGATAACGCGGCGGCGAGCGGCGCGTGACCCCTGCGGCGGCGGTCCGCGCCGCCACTCCTCGCGACGTCGCTGATCTCCTCCGCGCCCTCCAC
Organism: Candidatus Aquidulcis sp.; assembly: GCA_009919005.1. Lineage (GTDB taxonomy): Bacteria > Chloroflexota > Limnocylindria > Limnocylindrales > Limnocylindraceae > Limnocylindrus. The sequence continues at coordinate 2,970 of RGCW01000045.1, forward strand.
CGTGCTGAATTCGGTGCGTATGTGGTGGGTGGGGCAGTTCGTGACGTGATCGCGGGCCGCACCCCAACAGACTGGGACCTGGCAACTGATGCCACCCCAGATCAGATGCGTTCCCTCTTCCCATCTGCGAGATATGAGAATCGTTTCGGTACCGTCGGCGTTCCTACGGGCGACGGCGTGGTCCGAGAGATCACGACGTTTCGCGCCGACAGCGAAAGTAGCGACGCTCGGCGACCCGACTCGGTGACCTTCCTACCGCGCATTGAGGGAGACCTCGCCCGACGCGACTTCACCATCAACGCCATCGCCTATGGGCTCGCGCGTGGAGCGAGTCAACGCGCTGATCCTGTAGCAGATGGTGCCATCATTGACCCTCATGGCGGCATCGCTGACCTTGAACGTGGCGTGCTGAGAACCGTTGGGGATCCAGCCGATCGATTTCGTGAAGATGCACTTCGTATGCTTCGCGCGATCCGATTCGTTGCCAGATTTGACCTCGCACTCGATGAGGTGACCGCAGCCGCAATCAAGCGCCACGCCGCACTCGCAGGAAGCCTCTCCGGCGAGCGAATCGGCGCAGAGATCAATGGGATCCTGGCGGCGCCGCACCCCGCCCGTGCCCTGCAGCTCGCGGCAGAGATCGACATTCTTGCCGCAGTTGCCCCGTCGCTCGCGTCGGAGTGGAACTCCGACGTCGGTCGGCGCGTCGAGGCCGTCGGTGACGCCGAGGGTGCAGACGCACCAGATCCGCTCGGAAGAATGTGCGAGCTCGTCGCGCCGATTGACGACGATGATGATGTAGTTGCACTGCTGGAATCGTGGCGCCAGCCGCGTGCCACCATTGCGGCGGTGGGACAGCTTCGCGCGCTCGATCGCGAGGTGGATGCTGCAGAGCGGCGCGCTGACCTCGGTCAATCAGACGGCGTCGCGCTGCGTATCACAGCCGCCGCCACCACAGGAGATCCACGCGATGCTGCGCGACAGATTCGTCGACGGATCGCTGCGGGTCGAGCGCGGAGTGGCTCCGCCATGCTCCTCACTGCGTGTCAAGAGGCTGATGCGATGCAGGTCCCCGCCTCTCTCGCCGATCTCGCCATCGGTGGTGACCAGCTTGTGGCACACCTCGGTCGCACCCCTGGCCCATGGGTTGCAACGACCCTTGCACGTCTCCTCGGCGATGTTGCACATCATCGCGTTGCCAACGTTGAGCGCGACCTCCTCGCCTGGTGCGTACGAATCGCCGCGGACGGGGACCCGGAGCACATCGCCTAACATCTCGGCATGACGATTGAGCCGCGCACCATTCTGATCACGGGAGGGGCTGGATACATCGGCGCCACCAGCGCGAATGCGCTGATCGCGGCGGGTCACCGCGTGGTCATTCTCGATGACCTCTCTTCGGGGCACTCCGACACCATCCCAAACGAGGCCTCCTCGATCGTCGGAAGTTACGCCGACGGAGATCGCATGCAGAGCCTCCTTCGTGACGCTCGGATAGATACGATCTTGCATGTGGGGGCTCTCAGTATCGTGAGCGAGAGCGTGACCCAGCCAGAGCGCTATTTCAAGACAAACCTGGTCGGCAGCATCGCCCTTCTTGACGCGGCGATTGCCGTCGGCGTGAAGCGCATGATCTTCTCGTCGAGCGCCGCGGTCTATGGGGCATCATCGTCCAATGTGCTCCATGAGGAGCTTCCACTCACGCCCGTCAACCCTTATGGGGCAACAAAGGCCGCCTTTGAGCATGTATTGCGTGCCTACGCCGACGCCCATGGGCTCGCTGCAATCGCGCTTCGATACTTCAATGTTGCGGGGGCAACGGATCAGGTGGCCGAGCGACATCAACCTGAGACCCACCTACTTCCGAGACTGATGAGCGCTGCGCGAACTGGCGAGCCATTCGAACTGTATGGAAACGACTATGCCACCCCCGATCACACCGCGGTTCGCGACTATGTGCACGTCGCCGACGTCGCCTCGGCGCACCTTGCGGCGATTGAAAAGATCGCGCCCGACAGCCTGCACGGGTTTGTCGCAATCAACATTGGCAGTGGCACCGGCACCAGCGTCCGCGAGGCGGTTAGCGCCGTTGAGCGGGCTACGGGGGCGCGCATTGATCTACGCGAGCACCCTCGCCGTGCAGGAGACCCACCTCGGCTCGTCGCCGACGTTAATCGAGCCCTGGTTCATCTTCGCTGGCGCCCACGCCAGAGCGACATCAATCGGATCGTAAAGAGCCTGTTGCCGCGATAACTACTGGATTCGAAGGAGCACCTTCGCGTCAGACCAGAGCTGTTCTAACTTGTAAAACTCGCGCTCTGGAGGGGTAAAGATGTGCACGATGACACTTCCGTAATCCAACACGATCCAGTGAGAGGCGGCGGTGCGGTGACGATGCGCTGGCGTGATACCGTCCTCCGACATGCCACTCACGATGCTCTCGGTGATCGCAGCAAGTTGTGGTTCAGAACCACCAGAACAGATCACGAACGCTTCGGCCACTGTCGTAAGACCACTCACGTCAAGCACAAGTATGTCGGCGGCCTTTTTCTCTTCGGCGAGTAGGGCCACCCTTCGTGCAAGATCGTGAGGCTCAACGGCAATAGGCAGCTTTGTTGACATGGGTTCAGCCTACCCCACCCAGGGCGAGTGTTTAAGAAGCTGGGTCAACGGGAACGTCTTCCACCTCTACTGGACGCTCTAGCACCAGTTCTGGTCGGCCGCGATATAGGCCTTCGCGTCGAATGTAATCAGCGACGGCGTCGGGTACGAGATATCTCAATGATCTTCCGCGCGCTGCAAGCGCACGAAGCTCACGACTCGCATGAGAGAGGTGAAAGCCGTCGAGATACAGGAAACGATCTTCGCGACCAGGGAAGTGACGAGTGAGCCAGGCGCGATCCGGTGTTGGTGTTCCGGGGCGAGGGAGTGCGGCAACTCGGGCGAGGTCAAGGATGCCCGTTGGGTCTTC
>RGCW01000046.1 GCA_009919005.1 Candidatus Aquidulcis sp.
CAGCGCAAAGCTGAACAACAGATACCCAACGCCGGCGGTCACCATGCCCGTGTAGATAACGGCTGTGAGATCACGCAAATCGAGGCTTGGCCATCCCGCTTGAAAGGCTGTGTCATTTTCAGAAGACGACTGCACCAATCAACGAGACATGAAGCCTGCTGTGCATACGGCTCCTGACAGCCCGATATCAGGACTCCTCTGCACGAAACTCGTCTATGCTCAATACTCGTGTGCACCAAAGCGAGGCGAGCATGGCGACCGATACCGTACCGATTGCCGAGCGCGGCGTAGCCACCCTGTCAGAACAGGCATGGGAGCGTGCTCGCTGCCGCGCGGAGATCATTGGGCCGTTGGCGCAGTCGGAGACGGTCGGGCATGAAGCGGCCGACGCAGCAGCCCAGGCGCTGGGTCTGTCCCGGCGGCAGGTCTACGTCCTGATCCGCCGTGCCCGGCAAGGTTCGGGGCTGGTCACTGATTTGGCTCTTGGACAGTCGAGCGGTGGCAAAGGTAAAGGCCGCTTGCCGGAGTCGGTCGAACGAATCATCCGCGAGCTACTGCAAAAGCGCTTCCTGACCAAGCAGAAGCGCAGCTTGGCGGCGTTCCACCGTGAAGTTGCGCGGGTGTGCAAGCTGCAAAAGCTGCGGATGCCGGCGCGCAACACGGTCGCGTTGCGGATCGCCAGCCTTGATCCACTCAAGACCACTCGACTTCGGGAAGGCCAGGATGCGTCCCGCATCCTGCAAGGTGTTGGCGGTGTTCCTCCGCCAGTCTCCGCACCGCTGGAGCAGGTACAGATCGACCACACAGTCATCGACCTGATCGTGGTGGACGAGCGCGACCGGCAACCGATTGGCCGTCCGTACCTGACCCTCGCCATCGACGTGTTCACCCGCTGCGTGGTTGGCATGGTGGTCACGTTAGAAGCGCCATCTGCCGTCTCGGTCGGCCTGTGCCTCGCACACGCCGGTTGCGACAAGCGCCCTTGGTTGGAAAGGTTGGACGTGGAAATGGACTGGCCGATGAGCGGCAAGCCCGCGCTGCTCTACCTGGACAACGCGGCCGAATTCAAGAGCGAGGCGCTACGCCGTGGCTGCGAGCAGCATGGCATCCGGTTGGACTATCGGCCTCTCGGGCAGCCGCACTATGGCGGCATCGTGGAACGGATCATCGGCACGGCGATGCAAATGATCCACGACGAATTGCCGGGGACGACCTTCTCCAACCCTGACCAGCGCGGGGAATACGCCTCCGAGAAGATGGCCGCCCTGACACTGCGCGAGCTGGAACGCTGGCTCGCATTGGCGGTTGGCACCTATCACGGCTCCGTGCACAACGGCCTGCTCCAACCGCCGGCCGCACGCTGGGCCGAAGCTGTCGCGCGTACCGGCGTTCCAACCGTCATCACTCGCACCACGGCTTTTCTGGTCGATTTCCTGCCCGTCCTCCGCCGCACCCTGACCCGCACTGGCTTCGTCATCGACCACATCCACTACTACGCCGATGCGCTCAAGCCGTGGATAGCTCGGCGCGACCGCCTGCCTGCGTTCCTGATCCGGCGCGACCCACGCGACATCAGCCGCATTTGGGTGCTGGAGCCGGAGGGGCAGCACTATCTGGAAATTCCATACCGTACCTTGTCGCACCCGGCTGTCACCCTCTGGGAACAACGGCAGGCGCTGGCGAAATTGCGGCAGCAAGGGCGCGAACAGGTGGATGAGTCGGCGCTGTTCCGCATGATCGGGCAGATGCGCGAAATCGTGACCACTGCGCAGAAAGCCACGCGCAAGGCGCGGCGCGACGCGGATCGACGCCAGCATCTCAAGTCAACGGAACAACCTGTCAAAACCACGCCACCAGCGGACACGGACATGGCAGACCCGCAGGCGGACAACCAGCCACCTGCCAAACCGTTCGACCAGATTGAGGAGTGGTAGCCGTGGACGAATATCCCATCATCGACCTGTCCCACCTGCTGCCGGCGGCCCAGGGCTTGGCCCGTCTCCCGGCGGACGAGCGCATCCATCGCCTTCGCGCCGACCGCTGGATCGGCTATCCGCGAGCAGTCGAGGCGTTGAACCGGCTGGAAGCCCTGTATACGTGGCCAAACAAACAACGCATGCCCAACCTGCTGTTGGTCGGTCCAACCAACAACGGCAAGTCGATGATCGTCGAGAAGTTCCGCCGCGCCCACCCGGCCAGCTCCGACGCCGACCAGGAGCACATCCCGGTATTGGTCGTGCAGATGCCGTCCGAGCCATCGGTGATCCGCTTCTACGTCGCGCTGCTCGCGGCGATGGGAGCACCATTGCGACCGCGCCCACGGCTGCCGGAAATAGAGCAACTGGCGCTGACACTGCTGCGCAAGCTCGGTGTGCGTTTGCTGGTGATCGACGAGCTGCACAACGTCCTGGCCGGCAACAGCGTCAACCGCCGGGAATTCCTCAACCTGCTGCGCTTCCTCGGCAACGAATTGCGCATCCCGCTGGTCGGTGTGGGCACACGCGACGCCTACCTGGCCATCCGCTCGGATGACCAGTTGGAAAATCGCTTCGAGCCGATGATGCTGCCGGTGTGGGAGGCCAACGACGATTGCTGTTCACTGCTGGCCAGCTTCGCGGCTTCGCTCCCGCTGCGGCGACCTTCGTCGATTGCCACGCTGGACATGGCTCGCTACCTGCTCACGCGCAGCGAGGGCACTATTGGCGAGCTGGCGCACCTATTGATGGCGGCGGCCGTGGCCGCCGTGGAGAGTAGTGAGGAAGCGATCAACCACCGCACGCTCAGCATGGCCGATTACACCGGTCCCAGCGAGCGGCGGCGGCAATTCGAGCGGGAACTGATGTGAAGCCAGCGCCACGCTGGCCACTGCATCCGGCACCCAGGGAAGCCGAAGCCCTGTCTTCGTGGCTCAACCGCGTGGCCCTTTGCTATCACATGGAAGTGTCCGAGCTGCTGGAGCACGATCTTGGTCACGGCCAGGTTGATGACCTGGACACCGCGCCACCACTGGCGCTGCTGGCGATGCTCTCCCAGCGGAGCGGTATCGAGCTGGATCGGCTGCGCTGCATGAGTTTCGCCGGCTGGGTGCCTTGGCTACTGGACAGCCTTGATGATCAGATTCCAGCCGCATTGGAAACCTATGCGTTCCAGCTCTCGGTACTGCTGCCGAGACTCCGCCGTAAGACGCGATCCATCACGAGCTGGCGTGCCTGGCTGCCCACCCAACCGATACACCGCGCCTGTCCGCTCTGCCTGAACGATCCGGAGAACCAAGCCGTACTGACCCTGCCTCGTTTCCACGTACATCAAGTCATGCAGCCAAGCGGGTGCTCTCCCAGATCACTGGGGGCAGGAAGCCGTTGGCCGAGTGCAAGCGCTGGCGGTTGTACCAGCCTTCGATCCAATCGACGATGTCCAGCCTGGCCTGCGCCCGCGTGTCGTAGCGTACCTGATGGATGCGCTCGACCTTCAGCGTTTTGAAGAAGCTTTCCATCGGCGCGTTGTCCCAGGCATTGGCCCTCCTGCTCATGGACATCGTGATGCCCAACTCGGCGGCCAACGCTCGGTAGCGCCCGCCTGCGTACTGGGATCCGCGGTCGGTGTGGACCAGCAGCCCCTTGGCAGGCTTGCGCAGCCACCATGCCGACTTCAAGGCGGTGCACACCAGCGTGGCGTCAATGTTCTCGGACATCGACCAGCCCACGATGCGCCGGCCGGCCAGGTCCATCACGGCCGCCAAGTACAGCCAGCCCTCGCCGGTGGGCACGTACGTGATGTCTGCCACCCAGGCCTGGTCGCGCTGCCAGCCATCAAAGCGCCGGTCCAGCAGATTCGGTGCCACTGGCAAGCGGTGCGCCGAATCGGTGGTCACCACGAACGGCCTTCTGTACACCGGGCGCAGGCCTTGGCGCCGCAGGCTCTTTCGCACTCGCTCGGCGCTAACGACTTCGCCCTGCTGGCGCAGCTTGTGGACGATCCGAGGGCGGCCATAGCTTCGGCGGCTGGCATCGTGGATGGCGGCCACCTTGGCATCTAGAGCCTGGTTGGCCAGTGTGCCGGCACTGGGCGGGCGCACGCGCCATTGGCAGTAGCCGCTGCGGGACACCTGCAGCACGCGGCACAGCCGGCTGACGGTGTACTGGTCGCGATGCTCATCGATCCAGGCGTACTTCATCGCGACCCCCTGGCGAAGTACGCCGTCGCTTTTCGAAGGACTTCCACGTCCAGCTTCGCGTCGGCCAACTCCCTGCGCAGGCGGCTGTTCTCCGCCTCCAATTCGCTCACCGGGCGCCGCGTGGGTGCCTCACTGGGCGGCGCCACCGCGCCGCTGGCGCCGGCCGATGCAGTGCCACGCCTGGACCAGTTGCCCAGCGTCGCCACCGGCACGCCGAGGCGCCGTGCGGCCTCATGCCCTCCTACCGACGCCGCGAGCCTGACAGCCTCAGCCTTGAACTCCTGTGTGTACTGCCTCTTGGGCAGCTTGCCTTCTCTCATTTCGATTCTCCGTACCTCTGAAGTTATCAACTTCCTGCTGTACGTGAAATCGAGGCAGGGTCATACTGCTCGCGTGGAAGCTGCCCCTGATGCTGAGCTGCCCACTGCATGGCTGCTGGCTGGAATCCTATTGGGGCGTGCCAGGGCGGTTTCTCGGCTGGGAGAACGCCGACGCCGAACCGCGCACTGCCAGCGACGCGATTGCGGCGATGGACCAGCGTACCTGGCAGGCACTGACGACCGGCCACGTGGAGTTGCCGCGCCGACGCATCCACGCCGGATTGTGGTTTAGGCTGCTACGCACGCTGCTCGATGAGCTGAACACCCCGCTTTCGACGTGCGGCACCTACGCGGGGTATCTCCGCCAAATCTGGGAATGCTGCGGGCATCCGCTGCGTGCTGGGCAAAGTCTGTGGCGACCGTATGAAACCCTGAACCCGGCAGTACGGTTGCAGATGCTGGAGGCGGCGGCAACGGCAATCAGCTTGATTGAGGTGAGGGATATAAGCCCGCCAGGCGAGCACGCAAAGCTATTCTGGTCCGAGCCCCAAACCGGGTTCACCAGTGGCCTGCCGGCGAAAGCGCCGAAGCCCGAACCCGTCGATCACTGGCAGCGTGCAATCCAGGCCATTGATGAGGCCATCATTGAAGCACGACACAACCCCGAGACGGCACGCTCGCTGTTCGCGTTGGCTTCCTATGGTCGGCGCGACCCCGCTTCCTTGGAACAGTTGCGCGCCACCTTCGCGAAGGAAGGCATCCCCCCGGAATTTCTGTCACATTATGAGCCTAGCCTACCCTTTGCATGCCTTAGACAGAATGACGGGTTAAGTGACAAATTTTGACGTGCAGAGCTTCCCGATGCAAACTGTCACATAATCGAACGTATACGTGACGGGTGAAAAGGTGCTGATCGGCTACATGCGGGTATCGAAG
>RGCW01000047.1 GCA_009919005.1 Candidatus Aquidulcis sp.
CGCATGCGCGATGCCGTGCGCGGTGCATCGCTCCTCCTTATAGAGGGGCGCCTCGAGCGCACCGGCGAGGTGGCGAACCTGGTGGCCGAGCGGATCGCCCCGCTCACCGCAGGGCGGCTCGGGCGGCCACACCGTAGTTACTGAGGCAGCGAAGTTGAGCGCTATTCAGGAGCACGAGGGAGGGGTGACAGACTCGCCTATCCTTCCCCCCTATGTTTGGACTCGGCTGGATCGGCACCACCGCTGCGATCGTGATCACTCTCCTGATCGCGTCGCTGCCGCAACTTGCCGCCACTCGACGCCGTCCCGCCACACGCCTCATCGCCCTCGCCTTCCTCCTCTACATCCTCCTCACCGCAAATAGCACTTCGTTCCACGACTACAAACGTGCGCTCCCGGGCGACGACGTAGTCCGACTCATTCCGCTCGTCCAATTTGATCCAAGCCTGCTGCAGACGGAGTGGCTCCCCGACCAGATCACGGTCGGTGCGCTGGTGTACCTCCTCGCCGTCCTCATCGCCCCGCCCACTTTTCGCCGCATCGCCCTCTGGACAATCGTCATCTTCGGCGTTGGCACGGAACTGAATCAGGCGTGGGCTAACGTGTCGGGAATTACCCCGCCATTTCGCATCGACATCCATGACGCCGGAGCGCGCAGTGCTGGCATCGCCCTAGCTGCCGTTGTCTTCCATCGGCTGCACGACACGTTGCGAGTGCGCGCCCTCCAGCAGGAGTACGCCAAAGCCCCCGCCCCACCGCACGCGGCGATCCAAGCCCCGAACGCGGTGCTCATGATTCGCCCCCAGGCCTTTCAACCAAACCCGGAGACGGCGGGCGATAACGCCTTCCAATCGGCCGGCGTTGTCGATGTGGCCGAGCGCCAGTCAGTCGCCGCCCGGGCCCAGGTCGAGGTTGCCGCCGTTGCTGCCGCCCTTCGCGGCGAAGGGATTGAGGTGCTGATGTTCGACGATCGCGAAGGGATCGACACCCCCGATTCGGTCTTCCCCAATAACTGGATCTCCACCCACGATGACGGCCGCGTCGTCCTCTACCCCATGGCGACTCCGAGCCGCCGTCGCGAGCGACGCGCCGATGTCGTCGAGGGGCTGGGCGAGCGCTACGCCGTGTCGCAGGTACTCGACCTGAGTCCGGTCGAACTTGAGGGTCGATATCTCGAGGGTACGGGCGCCCTCGTTCTCGACCACGTGCACCGCATCGCCTACATGGCGCGCTCAGGTCGCGCGAATGAGGCCGTGCTCGACCAATGGTGCGAGGCGATGGGCTACACCGCCGAGGTCTTTGATGCCGTAGATCGCGATGGGCGACCGATCTATCACACCAATGTGGTGCTCTCGATCGCCACCGACTTCGCTCTGGTGGGGCTCAGCACCATCCCAGACCCCACTGAACGAGCACGGATTGCCACTCATCTCAAGGAGTCCGGACGCGATGTCATCGAGATTGATCTGGGTCAGGTCGCAGAGTTTGCGGGGAACGGGTTGGAGCTCGCCGGCAGCCGAGGTCACATCTTCGCCCTCTCTTCGCGGGCCCTCGCCGCTCTACGCCCCGACCAGATCGCGGCCATTGAGACCTCCGCCCGCATTCTGGCGATCAGCATTCCGACCATCGAGCGATCGGGGGGGTCGGTCCGCTGCATGTTGGCGGGAATCCACCTGCCGCCACGCTCGCCCGACGCCCTAACGACCCCGCCTGCCTGATCTATCGCCAGCGGCGGCACCTCCCTCACCTCTACTGCTGACGCCAAAGGTCGGCCGACACTCCGCCGCGGCGTTGTCGCCGGCGATGACCGCTTCACAAATCCGCGCGAGTCTGGCACGCTATAGGTCGTCCGGGCGACCAACGCCTGGGGAGTTTATTGAGGTGAAACAGATGGCAGTTGCCAAGAAGAAGGTCGCGAAGAAGGCTGCAGTTGCCGCCGTCGCCGCCGTCGCACCAGCGGCCCCGAAGAAGGCTGCGAAGAAGGCCGTGAAGAAGGTTGCCAAGAAGGCTGTGAAGGCTGCAAAGCCTGCCGCCAAGAAGGCAGCGAAGGCCAAGGCCGCTCCTAAGGCTGCGAAGAAGGCAGTCAAGAAGGCCGTGAAGAAGGCTGCGAAGAAGGCTGCTCCAAAGGCTGCCAAGAAGGCAGTGAAGAAAGTTGCCAAGAAGGCTGCGAAGAAGGCTGCAGCTCCAAAGGCGAAGAAGGCCAAGAAGTCGAAGAAGGCTGCAAAGCCAGCTGCTGCAGCACCTGCTGCCGGCGCGGGCTGGAGCATCTTCGGCAAGTAAGCCGAATCGCATCGCGCGTTCGCGCGCGAAACGCGACGTTCGTTAGAACGAAAAGAGACCCCGCACTGAAAAGTGCGGGGTCTCTTGCTATCTAGGAAGCGAAATCTCGTTAGCGGCGATCGCGCTTACGAGCCGTCCCATCCTCCATCCGCGTTTGCATCATGTACATGGCGGTGTGGAAGGACTCCTTGCGGAAGTGCTCCTCTGTTGGGCTACTCCACTGTTGCGCCTCTGCGAGCAGATCGGTCACCAGCTTGGCAAGTTCACGATCGTCGCCAGCATACGAGGCGATCCGACGAGCAACCTTCTCGACCACGGCCTGAGCCCGCTCGTAAGCGCCCTCACGATTGAGCACGATCGCCCGCTCGCGAGCCTCCGCGGCGAAGAGCCGAGCGACGACCCGGTCAACCACCCGGTTGCGTGGCTGACCATCGTTCTCTGTCGAGGAGGCAAACGTCCAGGCGTATCCCTGCTCCATCAGCACCTCGCCAGACTCATCGCGCCCACTGAGCTCAGCGGTCAGAGCTACCTGCTCGCCCTCCTGACCAAGTGGCAGGCGCACCCGCAAGACCACCTCACGCTCCTGGCTCTCCGTCAGATCGCCCAGCGCAACTCGCATCTCTCCGCGGCGCGAACGCACATCACCTGCACTCAGCAGCTCGATGTCCGCCCCCGGCACACGAACGACGACATGTGCATCACGCAGGGTCACCTCAAGGGCCTCTCCAATGCACTCTGCAATGGCTGGACCGATCTCCTGAGAATTGCGCGCATACTGCGCGGGCCCACCGCCACCATTGGCGATCGCCGACATCAGCGCCTCGTCAAATCCATCGCCAATGCCTAGTGTGGCGGTGCTCACACCACGTGCGCGCAGCTCGGATGCGTGACGTGCCAACGTTGCGGAGTCAGTGACACCAGCGTTGGCGTGGCCATCAGAGATCAAAATCACGCGCCGCACGGTATCGCCTTCGACGCTGCCACCCACCTCTTGGGCACCGGTGAGATACCCATCGCAAAGGTTAGTGTTCGCTCGGGCTTCAATCGTGGGGATCGCCGCCTTTGCAAGGTTGCGACCCTCGAGCGCTCCCGTCAACGCGACCGGAATCTCGACTCGGTCATCAAACGAGACGACGGCGAACTCATCCCGGCCCGAAAGCATGCCGATCCCGTCAAGGATCGCCTTGCGGGCGTCGCGGATCTTCTCCCCTTGCATTGAGCCAGAGCGGTCCAAGACAAAGCCGATCCGCACGGCTGGGCGGGACCGCTTCGTCGTGATCGGGGGCGCAACCACCGTCAACTTGATAAAGCGTGAGCTATGCGCTGTCGCGCGGGCGAGGAGGCGATCCCCCTCGATTTCAAACAGTGTGCCTGCGGCACCGGCCTTCTTGCTGGTCATTGTGACCCTCCTTGTGCGCCTCATCGGAGGCCCTTGATCTGACGAGTTGACGGGGTCAGCCCCGCCGCCGCGGCTCCACTACGAGGGGTCGACGCGGCGTGACCTTTACGAACTGCCCCGGGGCTGGGGACCAAAGATCCGCTCCGCCTCCTTTAATAGGTCGTCCAGCAGACGATTCTCTTCGCGGGTCATGGGGCGACGAGCGTGCACCTCAACGGCATCCGAAAGGGGGATGCGCTCCCAGGCTGCTCGGGCGAGGATTGGACTCTTCGCCACAGGGTTCTGCTGCCGCAAGGGCTTGGCAAGGGCAAACATGGAGACGGTCACGCCACGGCTGTTGAGCACGGCCGCCGCGTAGTCGGCGGCGCTCCCCTTCGAGGCGCGACCACTCGGTGCCGGATTGCCATTCAAGAGCTGCTCAAGTTCGTGGTCGGCAACGCTACGAAGGCGGTTAGCAACCTCAGCGAGCGGAAGGTGCTCATCACGCAGTCGCTGGGCCAACTTAGCCCGATCGAGGAAGGCCTGTGGGTAGCGGGTACCAGACCCACGGCCGAAGCCTGGCAAGATCCGATAGGGGTGACCCATCCAGGAGCGCAGAACACGCAGTTCTACACCGACCTGAGCGGCCACCTCCCTGAGGGAGTAGGTCTGCTCACCGACAGGCGCAGGACTCGTGGTCTGCGCAGTGCGCTTGCGGGGACGCTTTGGGGTGGCCTTCTTCTTCATAGGGGTATTGTACATATGACGTGTTAAATGTCAATAGAGGCCCCCTCAGCCGCGATCACCAAGTTGATGCGCGAGCGTGTCAACGATGAACCAGCCAGGGGTAGCACGCACCGCTGCCAGCCACTCTTCAGGGACGGCCGCAGCTCCGTAGTGAATGCCAGCGAGGCCGCCAGCGATCGCCGCGGTGGTATCGGTATCGAAGCCGTAGCCGATGGCCAGTTCCACGACATCACGAAAGCTCGTCCCCTGCTCAAGCGCGGTAAGCGCGCTGACGAGGCTGTCAGCGACGTACGCTCGCCCGAGTCCCTCCTTGTGCACGAAGCAACTGGCGATCAGCGACCGCCTCTCGGGACTGTCCTTGAAGAGATCGCTCAGCGTGGCGGTGGCCCAGGCGATCGCTGGCCGTGGCGCCTCGCCGCGGAGCAGCGCGCGCGCGACCAGCAGGTAGATGGACGAGGCGACCTGCACGCGGGGATGTGCATGGGTGACGGCGGTCGCCGCTTCGGCACGAGCGACCAGTTCGGCATCGCTCAGGTCGCGACCCATCAGGGCAACGGGGAGGATGCGCATCAGTGCGCCATTGGATTGCGCGCGCTCGCCGTCACTCCCCGCGCGCGCTGCGGGCGTTCCGGCGCGGATGCGGTCAAGGGCTGCCGTTGTGGCGATTCCAGAATCAAAGCAGACCCCGGTGGCGGTGTACTGCGCGTGATCGAACCAGGCGAGGAATCGTCGACCCTGGTCGTCAAGATCCCAACCTGTCTCAAGGAGTGACTCGAGGAGTGCGAGTGTCATGGCGCCATCGTCCGACCAGGTTCCTGGCGGCTGATCAAAGGTCAGGAACCCGACGGCGGGTGTCGGCCGCGGCGCTGTGTTCGCAGCTTGAAACTCCCACGGCACGCCGATCGCGTCACCGACGATCACGCCGAGGAGCCCGCCAATCAGGCGC
>RGCW01000048.1 GCA_009919005.1 Candidatus Aquidulcis sp.
GTGAGCTACGTCAGCCTACGTGCGATTCGCACACCCGAACCGCGAACGCCACCCTCACGGAATTCACTGAGCTACGATCTGCGCGAAGGGGTGCGCGCGCTCTGGGTGCGACCAAACCTTCGACTGATCACCCTTGAGGCGGTGAACGGGAATATTGCCTTCAGCATCATGATCGGCCAAGCGATCATCTTCCAGCGCGTCGACTTGGGGTTTGATCCGGCGCTGATCGGCGCGGTGGCGTCGATTGGATTCCTCGGCGGCCTTTTCGGATCACTAACGGCGCCGTATCTCGTACGTCGCATCGGGTTCGGCCGGCTGTTGCTAGTCGGCACCGCACTCTTCGGTATCAACGAGTTCCTCCTCCCCGCAGCGGCGTTCGTGCCGCGCGACCTGGCACCGCTCTTCGTGTTGGCGAACTTCTTCATTGGTGGATACTTCTTGCTGATCTATGTGGTGCCAGTTACCACCTTCCGCCAGCAGGCGGTGCCAGATCGACTACTGGGGCGCATCATGTCGATTAATCGCACCCTGACCTGGGGCTTCGGCGCCACCTTCGGCTACGTCGTCGGTGGCCTCCTTGGCAATGCGTTCAGCCGACCAACGGCACTCCTCGTCGGCGCGATCTTGCAGACGGTCATCCCGCTGCTGATGTTTGGCTATGCGCGGATTTGGCGCTACCCCACTATTGAATCGGCGGCCCGCCACGATGCAACCGCCGCCCAGGGCGCCGCTCGCTGAGTGCTACGCTTCGTGGCACGATGCCCGCCAGCAGCACGCACAATCTACTCGTGCACCACACCCGCTCAGAGCGGCGCGCCGGGATTCACGGCGTCGGGCATCTACTCGTTGCCCTCGCCCTGATCGGGAGCATGTGGGGCCCCGCCACCCCGCCAGCCCAGGCGGCGGCCGCCACCAGCGAGGGGTTCGCCGCCGCCCAGATGGATGGAGGGGGTTCGACGACCTGTGCCATCAGGACTAATAAGACGCTCTGGTGCTGGGGCAGCTTGATCGTGTTCGACTTCAGCAGTGGTCGCTTCGGCCTCGCAGTTCACCTCACAGTCGTGCGAGAAATGACTCGTGTCGCAGATGGCAGCGACTGGACGGCCATCTCCCTTGGAGGGAACCACCTGTGCGGCATTCGCCAAGGGAACCTTTGGTGCGGTGGCGAGAATGGCGACGGCGAGCTCGGGCTCTCCGACAACGATGATCGGGTCGGGATGGTTGACACTGGCAATTCCGCCACTGCGCTGACGACGGGGCAGTCACACACCTGCTTCCTCGCCGCAGGGGCCGCTTATTGCTTCGGGTACAACACGTTTGGGCAACTCGGCGACGGAACGACAACCTCCTCAAACGCACTTGTGTCAGTGACCGGTAATCACAAGTTCTCTTCAATATCGTCGGGGCGGTTCTTTACGTGCGCGATTGCGGCGAACTCGACCACCTTCCCCGATGATGTGGGGCGCACCTACTGCTGGGGTGAGAACGCTGCCCGGCAACTGGGCTCTGGGACCGAGAGCGACTTCACCCCGAAATCTGAACCAACCCTTATCCAAGGTGATCTGCGCCTGTCACGCCTCAGCTCCGGTGGTGATCACACCTGCGCGATATCAACGGCGGGCGCCCTCTACTGCTGGGGAGGCAACAACGCCAGCGAATCTGGCGCCTCGTCAACGCTGTCAACGACCTTCCCCGTGCGAGTCGGCACCGCCTCAAACTGGTCGCTCGTGGTGTCCAGCGACTGGGGATCGTGTGCAACAACAACGGCAACGAGCCGTATCCCGTCGTCGACGTATTGCTGGGGTGATCGGATGAGCGTTGGAAACGGGCTTCCCCTCTATGCCAACACGCCGACCAAACTTTCGGGGAGTGATTGGCTGCGTGTTGCCGTCAATGGGAGTGCCCGCTGCGGCATTCGAGGCAGTGCGCTCCCCGGAACACTCTGGTGTTGGGGGATCAATAGAGACGGCATCATTGGATCTGGAACAACCGATGATGCGCGGACACCGATCAGAGTAGGTGGATCAGCGAGTTGGGCGAGTTGGAATGAGATCGCGCTCGGTGGGGACTCGGCATGCGGCATCACCAGCGATACGATGTTGCGCTGCTGGGGGAACAACAGCAACGGCGAACTCGGCGTCGGTGATACAGACGTGCGCCTTGCGCCAACCACCGTGGGAACCAGCACAGGTTGGTCGGGTGTTTCGATTGGGGACTCGACGGCCTGCGCCATTAAGACCACCTCGGGCGAGACCAGCGTCTGGTGCTGGGGCTCTGACTCCGACGGGCGTGTTGGCAACGGTCCAGATTCGTCGGTCGACGTGACCACACCCACCGAAGTGATTGCGGCGGCACCGGGAGTCACTTGGAAGAAGGTGAGTGTCGGCCTAGGCCATGTGTGCGCGCTGGAGGAGTCGGGGAAGCTTTGGTGCTGGGGGAGCAACTCAAGTGGCGGCCCTGGCGGTTTCCTTGGTGACGGAACGACGAATTCTCAATCGTCGCCGGTACGAAGCATTGCAGGGGTGACGTTTACGGATGTGGCGGCAGGCACCTACTCCACCTGCGCAATCGCAACGGGCGGCGCGACCTACTGCTGGGGCTGGAACGTGTTCGGGAGCCTTGGTGATGGCGATCTGGTGCCCGACATTTTTGTTCTGATGACCGGTGGGGTCAATAACGTAGGCTTCGCTGGTGGATCGAGCGCCGCGGTGACCGCGGGTCTCTGGTCCCAGTGCAGCATTAAGCGCGGCGGCGATCTCTACTGCTGGGGGTTCGCCTTCGCTGGAAACGTCCCCGTAGGGCGTGATGCGTCTAGTTCAACGCCGACAAAAGTGGGGAGCGGTTACACCTCGATCGCGCTCTCAGACGGCATCTTTGAATCAACCGGAGGGTGTGGGATAAAGAGTGACGGAAGCCTCTGGTGCTGGGGCTGGACGTATAACAACCTCATGCAAAACGGATGGCCCGACGACTACGCAACTCCGCAGCTGCTGAAGATCCTCTATCACCGCCCCACCGCCGATGGCGATGCGCAGCTGCTTGGTCGCGCGAAAAAGGGCGCTACGCTCACCGCCGACGCGCCAACGTTTAGCGGCACGCCGCTCCCCGCCGTCACCTATCAGTGGTATCGCTGCACCAAGGCGGCCACCGCCTCCACAAGCACAGTTCCGTCGACGTGCGCAAAGATCAGCGGTGCCACCAGCGGTACCTATCTGCTCAAGAGCGCCGATGTCGGACGCTATGTGCGCGTGGCGGTCGTGGCGAAGAGCAACGCAGGTACCATTACCATCCTGACACGAAGTACCGCCCGCGTCGCAAACTAAGAGCGAAGGGAGCTTCAACGATGTGCCACCAGATCACGTGCGCGCGCTGCGGCAAACCCACCTGGGAGGGGTGCGGCAAGCACATCGAGATCGCCCTGAAGGGGGTGCCGCTCAACGAGCGGTGTAGCTGCCCACCGCCTGATCCAAGCGATCCGCAGCAGCAAAAGGGTTTGCTCGACCGGATCCTCGGGCGCTAACCCGCTAGGCGCAAACCTCTCGCGCCCCTAGGCGCGCGCTGGCCCCTCGCCGTACTTGTTGGCGCCAGCATCTGACGCCTTCACCAACCAGTAGAGAACCACGGGGATCCCGATCGGCGCTCCGCCGTTGTGCGCCAGTTGCAAAGATGTGAGGAGAGTTCTAGTATCCCCGCCCCTTGATGTAGTGGAGGAGGTGCCATGCCCAACCCGCCAACCCCCCAGGATTGGAGCGCTAACCGCTCCGCCGATGCGATCGACGACCCGATCCTTCGTGGTGAAGACCTGCTGCGGCGCCAGCTGCTTACCTTTGGCGGTGGTGTGTTTCGCAACCAGGCGCTGGTTGGGGTGGAGTGGGTGCAGGGGAGCGATCTCTCAGGGCTGAACTTCATCGGGTGTACCCTCACTGGTGCCGACTTTTCTCGCTGCAACCTGCGCAACTCCAGCTTTGCGGGTTCGCGGTTTGTTGTGGCCGTCTTCATGTGTGCCGATGCCGAGGGCGCCGACTTCACGAAGGCGATCGGACCGGCCAGTGACTTCATGGCGGCAAACCTGCGCGCGGCACGCTTTGTTGGCGCGTCGTTCGTTCACTCAGATTTTCGTGGCACCGATCTGCGCGGCGCGGACTTCACAGGCGCAGTGCTGAGCGAATCGCGCTTCTGCGCTGCGAATCTTGAAGGCGCAAACTTGACCGACGCCATCGTTGACGGCGTCGATTTCACCGGCGCGACGATGCCCGACGGCACCCTCTTCCGCAAGCCAGCAGAGGAGCCGATCGCCCTTCCCGTAGCGAAGGATGCGGCGTGACGCGAACGAACACCACACGGTCGCAGCCAACGCGCCTTCGACTCGTGACGAAGCGGGTGGAGGCAG
This sequence comes from Candidatus Aquidulcis sp., assembly GCA_009919005.1. Lineage (GTDB taxonomy): Bacteria > Chloroflexota > Limnocylindria > Limnocylindrales > Limnocylindraceae > Limnocylindrus. Next base: position 4,391 of record RGCW01000048.1, read on the forward strand.
GTCGGCGAAAGGTGCTCTATCTCGACATGGATAATGTGTTGGTCGATTTTATGTCCGGTGTCAACGCATGTGATGCACGAGTGCGTGCGAAGTATGCGGGCCGATACGACGAGATCCCAGGGGTGTTTGCTCGGATGCAGCCATTAGAGGGTGCCCTGGATGCCTATCGGCGATTGCGTATGCGATTTGATACCTACATTGCGTCGACAGCGCCGTGGGAGAACTCATCAGCTTGGTCCGATAAGCGTGATTGGGTAGAGCGGCACCTCGGGCGGCCAGCACGTAAGCGGCTCATCCTCACGCACCATAAGAATTTGCTTCGAGGAGACTTCATTGTTGATGACCGCACCAAGCGAGGAGTTGATCGATTTGAGGGTGAACATGTTCATTTCGGGAGCCGTGCGTTCCCAGATTGGAAGAGCGTCGTTGAATATCTGTTGGCACGGGCATGAATAAGGAGAGCGAACCAACGAAGCCGCCACGGGACGATCGCTTCAGCACGCGTGATCTACTCGGATACCTTCTCTGCCGGCACGCTACCTGGCGAGACATCCAGCGCACGATTGATCCAGGCCACTTCGAGCGCCCAATTGTGCTTAATGATGAGCTGCGGAAGATGCGTAGCGTTCTGGGGCAGAAGCATGAGCAGCAGTGGGTTGAGGCGTTGCGCGCCCGAGGGATCGCAGTTGAATCCCTCTCAAAGAAGGATGGGGTGCAGGCCCGTCAGGAGCGGACGGCCGCCGCGATGGCAGCTGGCGTGCAGGCGATCCACGGTGGCGTCTTGGGAACCGACACTTGGATGGGCGAGCCGGACCTATTGATTCGCCGCGATGTCTTTGAGCGCCACTTCGGCGCAGGAGAGCA